>JBIIHZ010000021.1:0-11541 GCA_044235265.1 Candidatus Sericytochromatia bacterium | reverse complement strand
TGGTCGTCAAGGCCGACGGACTGGCCGCGGGCAAGGGGGTGGTGGTGGCGGGTTCGGTCGACGAGGCGCACCAGACGGCCCACGAGTGGCTGACCGGCGGCCTCGGCGAGGCGGGTCGTACGCTCGTCATCGAACGGCGGCTCTCCGGTCAGGAAGCCTCGCTCATCGCCGTCGTCGATGGCACCGGCTTTCGCGCCTTTCCCCTGGCGCGGGACCACAAGGCTCTGTGCGACGGGGACGAGGGCCCCAACACCGGCGGGATGGGCGTCGTCTCGCCCGTCACGTCCCCCGACGGGGACCCTCAGGTGCTCGCGGAGCGCGTGTTCCCGTCCCTGCTGGCGGCCCTGCGCGCCCGGGGCATCGTCTACCGCGGCGTGGTCTTCGCAGGCCTGATGTTCACGGATGCGGGCCCCTCGCTGCTCGAGTTCAACTGTCGCTTCGGGGATCCCGAGGCCCAGGTGCTGCTCGCGGGGCTCGACATGGACCTCGTGGACCTCCTCGAGCAGGCCCTCGAGACGCGGCTCGACGGGTCTCCCGTGCCGGTCCGCCCGGGCACGCGCGTGTGCGTCGTGGCGGCGGCCCCTGGCTACCCCGGGACACCCGCTCGCGGGCAGGCCGTGGCCGGACTCGAGACCCTGGCGCCCCTCGACGGGGTGCACGTGTTCCACGCGGGCACGCGCCTGTCGGCCGAGGGCGTCCTCGAGACCGCCGGCGGTCGGGTGCTGAACGTCGTCGGGTCGGGTGACTCGGTCGAGGCCGCGCGCGCCCGCGCCTACGAGGCCCTCGCCGGCGTGACCTTCGCCGGGGTGGCCCCCGTGTATCGCCGGGACATCGGCCTGGCCGGGGCGGGACGCCGATGAGGATCGCCGTCCTCGCGTCCGGACGCGGCAGCAACCTGGCCCGGATCCTCGAGGCCACCCGCACGGGCCTGCTGAGCGCGGAGGTGGCCCTCGTGGTCGTGAACCGCCCCGGCGTGGGCGCGGAGACGATCGCCCGGGACGCCGGGATACCCGTCGTCGTCGAGGACGACCGCGGGCATCCCGATCGGGGTTCCCACGAGCGGGCGATCGCCCGGGCGCTGGCGGCCCACGGCATCGAACTGGTGGTGCTGGCGGGCTACATGCGCATCCTGACCCCGTTCCTGGTGGGCTTCATGTTCGACCCGGCGCTCGGGCAGGCCCGCATCGTGAACATCCATCCGGCCGACCCGGCCCGCTACCGCGGTCCGGACGGCTACGGCTGGGCGATCGCCACCGGCCAGACCGAGACGGCCGTGACGGTCCATTTCGTCGACGAGGGCCTCGACACGGGGCTCCCGCTCCGTCAGGAGACGGTTCCCGTCGAACCCGGTGACACCCTCGAAACCCTGCGGGCCCGGGGCCTCGCCGTGGAGCACCGCCTCTTTCCCGAGGCGCTGCGCGATCTCGTCGCGCGACTGAAAGGAGCCACGCCATGTGTGGCATCGTAGGCATCCTGGACCCCGGACGCGAGGTCGCGTTCGACCTCTATCGCTCGGCGATGGCCCTCCAGCACCGGGGGCAGGATGGCGCGGGCCTCGTGACCTTCCAGGAGCGCTTCTACCATCACGCGGACCTCGGCCTGCTCGCGGAGGTGTTCCGCAACCAGGACCTCGGGCGCTTCCGCGGGAAGATGGGGGTCGCCCACCTGCGCTATGCGACCTCGGGTGACGGGACGCGCGGCGAGTGTCAGCCGTTCATGGTCTCGTTCCCGTTCGGTCTGGCCCTCGTCCACAACGGCAACCTGACCAACGATGCGCTGCAACGCCGGAAGCTCGCCGGCACGGGCCGGCTCGTGAACTCCTCGAGCGACAGCGACACGATCCTGCATGTCCTGGCGCACCACATGGCGAAATTCGAGCGCACGCGCCTGGAGCCTGAACACATCCTGGACGCCGTCCGGGCGACCATGGCGGACCTCGAGGGCGCCTACTCGGTGGTCGTGGCGATCGCCAACCACGGCCTGCTGGCGTTCCGGGACCCGCACGGGATCCGCCCGCTCATCATGGGGCGGCGCGAGCAGGCCCTGCTGTTCGCCTCCGAGTCCGTCGCCCTCGAGACCGTGCGAGCCGACCTCTGGCGCGACGTGCAACCCGGTGAGGCCGTGCTCGTGACGATGGACGGCCAGATCCACGCCCGTCAGATCGCCGAGCCCAGGTCGGCCCATTGCTCGTTCGAGTACATCTACCTGGCCCGGCCCGAGTCCGTGCTCGACGGGCAGAGCGTCTCGGCCGTCCGGGAGAAGCTCGGGGAGTCGCTGGCGCTTCGCTTCGCGGGCTCGGCCGACGTCGCCTTCGACGTCCCGTCATCGGCCGAGGATGCCGCCGTGGCCTTCGCGCGCGCGGCCCACATTCCTTACCGGAAGGGCATCCGGCGCAACCACTACGTCGCCCGCTCGTTCATCGCCGCGAACCCCAGCCTGCGGCGCGAGGTCGCGGCCCTCAAGTTCCACCTGGAACGGCGCGTTATCGCCGGCCAGCGCGTCGCCGTCGTCGATGACAGCATCGTACGTGGCACCACGGCGCAGGCCCTCGTGAGCCGCCTGCGCCGCAAGGGTGCGGAGCACGTCGCCTTCTTCTCGGCCTCGCCGCCCGTCACCCACCCGTGCCCGTACGGCGTGGACATGGCCATCCAGGGCGACCTGCTGGCCAGCCGTCTGGACGCCGAAGGGATTCGCCACACGCTGGGCGTCGACCACCTGCAGTACCAGAGCCAGGAGGACCTCGAGGCCGCCCTCGGGAACCGGCCCTCCTGCACGGCCTGTTTCACGGGTTGCTACCCCACCGATGTCAGCCCCGCGACGCTCTCCCAGATCGAGCGGCAGCGCTCGCTGATCTCGGGCGATGCCCAGGGCGATCGCCTGGAGCGAGACCCCGAACTCTCCCGGGAGGGAGCCTCATGCTGACCTACCGCCAGGCCGGCGTCGACATCGACGCCGGCAACGAGCTCGTCCGCCGCATCGCGGGGTTCGCCCCGAAGGTGGGCGGGTTCGCGGGGCTCGTCCCGCTGGATGCCGACCGCTTCCTCGTCGCCTGCACCGACGGGGTCGGCACGAAGCTCGACATCGCGATCCGCATGAACCGGTTCGACACCATCGGTCAGGACCTGGTCGCGATGTGCGTCAACGATCTCGTGACGACGGGGGCCACGCCGCTGGCCTTCCTCGATTACTACGCCACGGGCAAGCTCGACGTCGACCAGGCCGAGGCCGTCGTCAAGGGCATCGCGCGAGCCTGCGCCGAGGCACGGTGCCCTTTGCTGGGTGGCGAGACGGCCGAGATGCCGGGATTCTACCCGGACGGTGCGTTCGACCTGGCCGGTTTCGCCGTGGGCACCGTGACCCGCGATCGCCTGGTGGACGGCACGACGATCGCTCCGGGCGACGTGCTCGTGGGCCTGCCCAGCTCGGGGGTCCACTCGAACGGCTACTCGCTCGTGAGGCGCCTCCTGGCCGACCAGCAGATTGTCCTCGACCTGCCCCTGGCCGATCGCTCGCTGGGGGAGCTCCTGCTCGAGCCGACGGCCCTGTACGTCGCCCCGGTGCTGGACGCCCTGCCGCATCACCCCGTCAAGGGCATGGCCCACGTCACGGGAGGCGGTTTCGAGAACCTCGACCGGATGCTGCCGGATGGCGTGGCCTTCCGGCTCCGCGAGGGGTCCTGGACCGAACCCGCCATCTTCGGTTTCCTGCGCGAACGCTCGGGCCTGCCCGAGGCCGAGCTGCGTCGCACCTTCAACATGGGCATCGGGATGGCCCTGGCCGTCCCGGCATCGGCCGCCGATGCTCTCGTCGCGGCCCTGCCCGGCAGCGTCGTCTTCGCCGATCTCGTGGAGGCTCCGTGCACCGCATCGAAGTGATCCTGACGTCCGGACAGCCCGACCGCGCCGGTCTGCGCCTCGCGCGCAGGGCCGCCATGCAGTGTGACATGACGCTCGCCGAGGCCCGGACCAGCCGCGTGTACCTGCTCGAGGGCGACGGGCTCGACCGCGAGGCCGCGCGCTGGATCGGCGAATCGCTGCTGAGCGACCCCGTCGTCGAGGAGGTCCGGATCGACGAGCCGCCGGCCTTTCCGGCCGATTTCATCGTGGAGGTCGCTCCCCGGCCCGGCGTGACGGACAACGAGGGGGCGACGGCCGCCGAGACCGTCGCCTTCGCGCGCGAGGCGGGCCGCCTGGCGTCCGGGCCCATCGCGGTGCAGACCGCCCGGCGCGTCTACCTGCGCGGCCCCGGCCTCGCGGTGGGCGCCTGCGAGCACATGGCCCGCGAGCTGCTGATGAACCCGCTCGTGCAGCGGGCGGTGGTCGTGCCGGGCCACGCTCCGGAAGGCCTCGCCGATCGGCTCACGCCACCTCGCGTGACCCCGCCGAGCGAGGCGTTCCGCCGGGTCGACCTGCCGGAAGACGACGAGGGGCTCGCCCGCGCCTCGCGCGAGGGCCTGTGGTCGCTGACCGTCGCCGAGATGCGAGCCGTGCGGGCCCATTTCGCGGACCAGGCCGTGCGCCGGGCCCGGCTGGACCGGGGCCTCCCGGCCGAGCCGACCGACGTCGAGCTCGAGGCGATCGCCCAGACCTGGTCCGAGCACTGCAAGCACAAGATCTTCAACGACACCATCGTCTACACGGCCGACGGCCAGACCGAGACCATCCCGGGCCTGTTCAAGACCTTCATCCGCGGCTCGACCGAGGTCGTCGCGACCCGGCGGGACTGGCTCGTCTCGGTCTTCACCGACAACGCCGGCGTGATCCGCTGGAACGACACGCACCACCTGGTCTTCAAGGCCGAGACGCACAACGCCCCGTCGGCGCTCGAACCCTACGGCGGGGCCCTCACGGGCATCGTCGGCGTCAACCGCGATCCGGCCGGCACGGGACGCGGGGCGCGCCTGCTCTTCAACACCGACGTGTTCTGCTTCGCTCCGCCCACCTGGAGCCGGCCTCTGCCGCCCGGCGTGCTGCATCCGCGCCGGCTGTTCGACGGCGTCCGCCAGGGCGTCGAGGACGGCGGGAACCAGAGCGGGATCCCGACGGTCAACGGCGGCCTGTTCTTCGATGATCGCTTCCTGGGGCGGCCCCTCGTGTTCTGCGGCACGGGCGGGCTCATGCAGGCCGAGACGCAGGGAACGCCGACCCACCTGAAGGACATCCGGCCCGGGGACCTCGTCGTGATGGCCGGCGGCCGCGTCGGCAAGGACGGCATCCACGGCGCGACCTTCTCGAGCGAGGCGACGGGGGCCGACAACCCGGTGGGCGTCGTCCAGATCGGGGCCCCCATCGTGCAGAAGATGCTGCTCGACATGCTGGCCGAGGCACGCGAGCGTGGCCTGTACCGGACGCTCACGGACAACGGCGCCGGCGGACTCTCGAGCTCGGTCGGCGAGCTGGCCGAACTCTCGGGCGGCGCCACGCTGGAGCTCTCGGACGTGCCCCTGAAGTACCCGGGCCTCGCCCCGTGGGAAATCCTCGTGAGCGAATCGCAGGAACGCATGACGCTGGCGGTCGATCCCGCGCACTGGGACGAACTGGCCGCCCTCGCCGAGCATCGCGGCGTGGAAGTGGCCGTCGTCGGCCGCTTCACGGACGACGGCACCTTCTCGGCCACCTGGCACGGTGAGCCCGTCATGCGCCTCGAGCTCGATTTCCTGCACGGGGGCCTGCCGCGACGCACCCTCGAAGCCGAGTGGACGCCCCCGGCGACGGACACTCCCCGCCCGGCGAGCCCCATGTCGGTGGAAGCGGCCCTGCCGGCCCTGCTCGGCTCGCTGAACATCTGCTCGCGCGAGTCCGTCATCCGCCAGTACGACCACGAGGTCCAGGGCGGCTCGGTCGTGAAGCCCCTGGTGGGCGTCGCGCACGACGGGCCGTCGGATGCGGCGGTGATCCGGCCGCTGCTCGACAGCGACCTGGGGGTGGCCGTGAGCTGTGCGATCAACCCGCACCACGGAGACCACGACGCCCGCGCGATGGCGCACCTGGCCGTCGACGAGGCCATCCGCAACGCGGTGGCCGTGGGCGCGGACCCCGACCACCTGGCCCTGCTCGACAACTTCTGCTGGCCGGACCCGGTGTTCGACCCCGCGAAGAACCCTGACGGCAAGTTCAAGCTGGCCCAGCTCGTCCGGGCCTGCCAGGGGCTCTACGAGGCGACGACGGCCTTCGACGCCCCGCTCGTCTCGGGCAAGGATTCGGTCAAGAACGACTACCACGGCCCGGACGGCAAGCTCTCGATCCCCCCGACGCTGCTCGTCTCGGCGATCGCCCGGGTGCCCGACATCCGCCGGGCCGTGACGATGGACCTCAAGGCGGCCGGAAACGTGCTCGTGGTGCTGGGGACGACGGCCGAGGAACTCGGCACGTCCCAGTGGGCTCGCCTGCACGGCTGGACGGGCGGCCAGGTGCCGCGCGTGGACCTCGAAGCGGCCCGCGCCCGGTACCGCGCGCTGCACGGAGCGATCCGGGACGACCTGGTGCGCGCCTGCCACGACGCCTCGGAAGGCGGCCTTGCCGTGGCCCTGGCGGAGATGGCCTTCGCGGGTGGCCTGGGGGCGACGGTGCAGCTGGAGGCCGTACCCACCGCGACGACGGGGGACACCGCAACGGCAGACTCGACCGGTGCGCTGTCCCTGGAAGCCCTGCTGTTCGGCGAATCGGCCAGCCGCTTGCTGGTCGAGGTCGCCCCGCAGGACCTCCGGACCCTCGAAACGCGATTCGAGGGTCTGGCGATCGCCCGCATCGGGGTCGTGACGGATTCGCCCGACCTGGTGCTGCGGGGACGCCCGGGAGAGCCGGACCGGACGTGGAAGCTGGACGCCCTCAAGAAGGCCTGGCAGGGAGGACTCTCGGCATGACGGTACGCGCGCTCGTGCTCACGGGCTACGGTATCAACTGCGAGGTCGAGATGGCGCATGGCTTCCGGCTCGCCGGGGCCGAGCCGACCATCGCCCACCTCGCGGACGTGCTGGACGGTCCCGTCGACCTCCACGACTTTCACGCGCTGGCGCTGCCCGGCGGGTTCTCGTTCGGAGATCACCTGGGAGCCGGTCAGGCGCTCGCGAACCGGCTGCGCCACTCGACCTTCTGGCCCGAACTCCTGCGCTTCATCGCCGAGGGCAAGCTCGTCTGGGGCGTGTGCAACGGCTTCCAGGCCATGGTCAAGCTCGGTCTGCTGCCGGCGCTGGAGGGCGTGGGCTCCCGGGAAGTCACGCTCGTGGCCAACGACTCGGGGCGCTTCGAGGACCGCTGGGTGCGGCTCGCAGCGGACCCGGCGTCCCCCTGCGTCTTCACGCGCGGGCTGACGACGCTGGAACTGCCCATCCGCCACGGCGAGGGCAAGCTGGTGACGCGTCCCGGGGTGCTCGAACGCCTGGAAACGGCTCATCTGGCGCCCCTGCGATACGTGGATGCCAAGGGGCAGCCGGCCGAGGACTACCCGGCGAACCCCAACGGCTCTCCGGGGGCGATCGCCGCCCTCTGTGACCCGACGGGCCGCCTGTTCGGGCTGATGCCGCACCCCGAGGGGTACCTCGACGCCACGCAGCATCCGGCGTGGACCCGTCGGGTCGGGGCCTCGCTCGTGGCAGGAGCCGGACTCGACCTCTTCCGGAACGCGGTTTCGGCCGTGAGGGAAGGACAGCTCGTCCGCAGATGAGGAGGGTCGCCCTGACCCGGAGATGTGCCGTGCGGTGACGCGGTCAGGAAAGCCCGAGAGGGCTTCCAGGCGTGGGACCGAGGTTCCGGCTCGCGCGCCGGAAACGCAGCGTCTTCCAGGCCTCGTGCCCCAGCAGCAGGCTCGCGGCCACGGCCAGGCAGAGCAGGATCTCCGGCCCCGTGAGCGGAACGGTCCGGAACACCGCCTGCAGCGGGGGCACGAACAGGACCGCGAGTTGCAGGCTCGCGGCGATCGCCAGGCCCAGCACCATCCACCTGTTCGAGAACGGCCCCTGGTCCAGCAGCGGCCGCTCGAAGGAGCGCAGGGTGAACGCACTGGCCCACTGGAAGGCCACGATGGTCACGAAGGCCATGGTGCGGGCCCGGGCGAGGGCCACGTCGCTCGCGAGCGCCCAGGCATAGAGCCCCAGGGTCCCGCCGGCCATCCAAGTCGCGAACAGCAGGCCGCGGACGCCCATCGCCCGGTCCAGCAGCGGCTGGTCCGGCGGGCCGGGGGGGCGGGACATCAGACCGGGTTCCGGCTCTTCGAAGGCGAAGGTCTGGTCGAGCAGGCCGTCCGTCACGAGGTTGATCCACAGGATCTGCACCGGGTGCAGGGGGAGGGGCATGTCGAGGGCCACGGCCGCGGCGATGAGGAGGATCTCACCGGCGCTGGTCGAGACGAGGTACAGCACCGCCTTCCCGAGCGTCGCCCGGATCGCACGCCCCTCGCGCACGGCCCGGACGAGCGTCGTGAGTCGATCGTCCGTGAGGACGACGCGGGCCGCCTGTCTGGCGACCTCCGTCCCGTCCCGCCCCATGGCCACCCCGATGTCCGCCTGGGCAAGCGCAGGTGCATCGTTGACCCCGTCCCCGGTCATGCCGACGATCTCGCCTCGGGCCTGCAAGGCTCTCACGATCTGGAGCTTGTGCGCCGGCGAGACGCGGGCCACCACCTCGAGCGGAGCGTGCCACGGGTCGAGGAGGCTCGTCCCGGCGGACGCGAGCTCGCGACCCTCCAGCGTCCGCCCCCCGGGGGACAGGATTCCCAGCTCGCGGGCGATCGCCCTGGCGGTCGCGAGGTGGTCCCCCGTGAGCATGACGATCCGGATCCCGGCCTGCCGGCAGGCCTGAACGGCCCCGATCGCCTCGCTCCGGGGAGGGTCCTGCATCCCGGCGAGCCCCAGCAAGGTCACGCGATCCCGGCAGAGGCTCTCCAGGCCCTCGTGCGGCTCGACCGTGAACGTCCCGATGGCGAGGACACGCAGGGCCTGCGAGGCCATCGCGTCAAAGGCGCGCAGCCAGCGCTCCCGGTCGATCGGGCGCACCCGGCCCGCCTCGTCGAGTTCGTCCGCTGCGAGCTCGAGCAGGGCCTCGAGCGCCCCCTTGATGGTGCCCTGGCGGCTCCCGTCCGGTCGCTCGTGAAGGGTCGCCATCCACTTGCGCTCGGAGCTGAACGGGATCTCGTCGAGCCGCACCCAGGACGGCCGGCAGCCAACCTTCATGGCCAGGACCAGCAGGGCGCCCTCGGTCGGATCCCCCACCACCTGCCAGGTGCCGTCGACCTCCTCGAGCAGGGAGTCGTTGCACAGGGAGGCGGCGCTCGCGAAGGCCTCGAGGACGCGAGGAGCCCGGTCGCCCGGGCCGTCGGGGACGAGATGCCCCCGGGGGGCGTAACCCTCGCCGGTCACGGACCAGTCGCGCCCCGCCAGGTGAAGCCGGCGGACCGTCATCTGGTTCCGGGTGAGGGTCCCGGTCTTGTCGACGCACAGGACCGTGACCGAGCCCAGGGCCTCGACGGCGGGCAGACCGCGAACGAGGGCATGACGTCGCGCCATCCGCCAGACGCCGATCGCGAGCAGCATGGACACGATGACGGGCAACCCCTCCGGGATGGCCGAGACGGCCAGGCTGATCCCGAGTGCCATGACGGTCGCGGGATCGAGCCCCTTCGCCGTACCGAGCACGAGCACCATGGCGATGACCACCCCGATGGTGGCCCCGAGCCCCCGGCTGAAGCCCGCGAGCCGGTGCTCGAGGGGGGAGCTGACCGCCACCGTGGCCACGTCCCGGGCGATCGTCCCCATCTCGGTCGCCATGCCCGTGGCCACGACGAGCGCCGTGCCGCGCCCCCCCGTGACGACGGTGTTCAGGAACACCATGTCCGTCCGCTCCCCAGGGGGCAGGTCGGCTTCCTCCAGCGGCCCCGCCTGTTTCAGCACGGGTACCGATTCCCCCGTCAGGGCGGATTCGTCGACGAACAGGTCAGCAGCCTGGACCACGCGGGCATCGGCCCCCACCCGATCACCGGCCTGGAGCACGAGGACGTCGCCCGGGACGACCTGCGCGGCGGCCACCTCCACCACGTGGCCGTCCCGCATGACACGCGCCCGGGGCGCCATCAGGCGTCGCAATGCCGAGAGCGCGTGCTCGGCCCGCCGCTCGAGCAGCAGGCCGATGGCGGTATTCAGCACCAGCACTCCCAGGATCACGTAGGGGTCGAAACGCTCGCCGACGAACCAGGACATGAGGGCCGCCAGCAGGAGGACGTGGACCAGCGGATTCCGGAACGATTTCAGGGCGAGCCGCCAGAGCGGGGTGGGCCGATGCTCGACGAGCACGTTGGGGCCATGGGCCAGGAGACGCTCCCGGACCTCGTCGGCCGTCAGCCCGGCCGGTCGAGATCCGAGCCCCTCGAAGAGCCGGTCGAGGTCGCGCGCGCACCAGGGCTCGTCCGACCCTCCGGACGGGCCCGCGGGACCTTTCCTGCTCGCCCCCACGTGGCCTCCCGGTCGAATGCACGCGCAGAGCCGCCCCACGCGCCTCTCCAGCCTCGTGGAATGCCTCGGGAGACACCAGGTCCGGATGGGCCGATCCTCGTGCCGAAAACGGGGTATCGTGTGCAGGTGATGCATCCGATCATTCGCCGAAAGTTCAGCATCCCCCGGCTCCCGGAGCCCTTCACGGACCGCCCGGCGCTCACGGCCGTCCTCGACACGGGCCTCGGGCCCTCCCGCAGCCTGACCCGGTTGGTGGCCGGTGCCGGCTCGGGCAAGACGGCGCTGCTTGCACACCATGTCCGACGCTTCCCGGGCACGGCCTGCTGGTATGGCCTCACGCCCGCCGACACCGATCCCGGCGTCTTCTTCCCGCACCTGGTCGCGTGCCTCGAGGCGCGCATCCCGGTCCTCGGGACCGTCGCGACGGGCATGGACCCCGGGGCGGCCAAGCACGCGACGGCCATGGGGCTCCTGGCGGATGCGCTCACCCTCCACCATCCCGAGCCCCTGATCCTGGTCCTCGACGACTGCCAGCATCTGCCTGCCGACCCGGCCTCGCTCGAGGCCCTCGCGGCCCTCGTGCGCTTCTTCCCGGAAGAATCCCAGCTCGTGCTCGCCGGAAGGACGCTGCCCGACCTGCGGCCCCACGGGGGCCCCGCTCCCGGGACGGTCCTGGACCTGGATGCGGCGCGCCTGGCCTGGGATCTCGAGACCACCCGGCGCCACCTCGAGGGCCTGGGCCATCAGGCGGAGGGCGCGGAAGCGCTGCAGGCCCGGACCCGGGGCTGGGTGGCAGGCCTGGTCCATCTCGCGGGGCAGCGCAGGCCCGGTGCGGAGACCTCGCCGGGCGCCGAAGAGCCGACCCTTGACGACCTTCCCTGGGACGACGTCCTGGACGGCTGGAACGAGGACGAGCAGGAGGCGCTCGTGAAGCTGGCCTTCCTGCCGCGCCTGGACCCGGCCTGGTGCCACGAGTTGCTCGGGCCGGAGGTCGACCCCTTGCTGGCACGACTGGCCCGGACCCGCCCGTTCGTGCAACCGGACGAGGGCGGCATCACGCTCGCGCCCGTCCTGCGCGAGGGCCTCCAGGCGCGGGCAAG
>JBIIHZ010000299.1:0-3563 GCA_044235265.1 Candidatus Sericytochromatia bacterium | reverse complement strand
GCTTTCCTCGGATGGGGCTTCTCGCGCCGTGTGCTCGGCCTTGCCTGGAACCCCCTCCAGGGTCAGCTCCGAGGAACCCCTGCCAGGGACTTGAAGTCCCCGATCCAGCCGATGTCCCTGGACAGCAGGGTGGTCCGTCGATTCAGGCTCCCGAGACGGCGGGACGGACAGGAAGCCGCTGCCCGGTGACCGGAGAGGTCCCGTCCCCCCGGGACGCACATCCTCCCGCGAGGAACCGACTCGCACATCCATGTCCACCCCCTCGAAAAAACGACGGATCCTTTCAGGGTCATTCCCGGAATCGGATGGGGGTGTGACGGATTATCCAAGATTTCATCGGAGGTGCAAGGACGCGAAATCCCTGCCAGAGGTCTGTTCGACTCAGAGCCTGATCAAGTGATCCACGACATGCCGGGAAGCGGAGATCGGGTCGACTTTCCCCGCGAGCACGGCATCCAGCAGCGCGTTTCCGTCTGCCAGCGTGAGCCAGGTCCTGATCCGGTCGTCCATCGAAAAGAGGGCCCGCCCGAGGATTTCCTGCGAGACCTGCTTACGGCGGCGGTCCAGCCGTTCACCCGACTCTCCCAGATGGGACAGGTGCGCCTCCAGGTGGGACAGCAGCTCACCGAGACTGGCGTCTTCCTGGGCCGAAACCTTGCACGCGACGGGAGACCATCTGCCAGGACGCGCGTCATGAAGCATGTCCCGGAGGTCCATCAGCGTCCGATCGGCCCCGGGCAGATCGCCCTTGTTCACCACGAAGACGTCGGGAATCTCCATGATGCCAGCCTTGATGGCCTGGATACCGTCCCCAAGGTTCGGGGCCTGCACGAGGACGACCGTGTCGGCAGCTCCCACGATGTCCAGCTCGCTCTGACCGACGCCGACCGTCTCGATCAGGATCACGTCGTGGCCGGCTGCATCCAGCACGTGACATGCGGCCTGGGTGGCAATGGCCAGGCCGCCCAGATTCCCGCGCGAGCTCATCGAGCGAATGAAGACCCCCGGGTCACCGGCGTGACGCTGCATGCGGATACGGTCGCCCAGGATGGCGCCGCCCGTGAAGGGGCTGCTCGGATCGACCGCGACGACCGCGACCTTCCGTCCGGCGGCCCTGAACTCTCCGACCAGCCGATCCACGAGAGAACTCTTGCCGCAGCCGGGTGGGCCCGTGAAGCCGATGCGATGGGCCCGACCGACCTCTCGATGCAGGATGGCGAGGACATTCGCCGCGAATGGTCGCCCATCCTCGAGCCACGAGATGAGACGAGCGATCGCCCGGCGCTCACCGCGTCGGACACGTTCCGCCCACTGGCCAGGATCCAGGGATTCGAGGTCAGGTGTCATGACCCCATGCTAAAGCGCCCCCCGGGAAGCGTCCACGCATCCCAGGGGGCCCCCAGAAAATGAAACTCGTCGAGGCGTCACTTGCCTCCGAGCCATTTTGGAAGTCGGGGCGGATTCCTGGGCGCGAGCGAACCCACGATGGAAATGGCCGCTCCGACCTGGCTGACGCCGGGAATGTTGGTGGCTGCCGCGATGGACCCGGCAGCCGTGACCCCGGCCGTGAACTTGTTCCAGCCACTGGCCTTCGGGTTGCGAAAGGTCTGGACTGCCCTGTAGGTATCGGCCGCGGCGATGGCGACGTTGACGCCGGGAATGAAGCGACCGGCAGCTTTGCCTGCCAATCGCGCAACAGGAGCCGTCACCGCACGGACGACGGGACGAGCGACCCTTGCGACGGGTGCCGCTACCCTGGCAACGGGCCGCGCTGCCCGGGTGACAGCGGTTGCAACCGGTGCGACCGCCCGGGTGACGGTACGGGCACCCGTCGCGATGGCCGGTTGAACACGCGCAACCGCGCCGGAAAGGGGCCTCGACTGCGCGACGGCAGTTTGTACCCGAGCAGCGGTGGCTCGCGTGACCTCGGCACCGAGTTTGCCACCTTCGGCCACATCGAGAGAACCGCGTGCCAGGTCCCGGCCCTGAGCAACTGCCTCGTCCGTATCGCCGGCACGGACGGCCTTGACGATGCCGTCGACCTGTTCGCGCGCGTCCTTCACGCTTTCCGAGGCGAGGAGTCCGAGATCCGCCTTCTCGACGACGTCTCCGACGGTCTGGGCCGTCTTGAGGGCGCGTCCCACGTTGCCGATGGGGCCCTGTGCCTGGGCCAGTCGGTCCACCGCACCTTCGGCCGCGTCCCCGAGCTTGTCGATGACGGGTACGGCACGCGCCACGTCGATGGCGAAATTCGCCATGCGGCGGTTTGCAGCACCCTGGGTGATGCCTTGCTCGACCGTGGAGAGCACGCCGGAGGCGGCCTCCTGGCTGGCGGCACCGGCCTCTGCCGGCTCGGCAGCACCATCAGCCGATCCGGTGCCACGCTCGAGTTCCTCGGCCAGGGCCTTGGCCTTTTCGGGGGCCTTTTCCTTGAGGTTCCCGAGGCTGAGCTTCGAGGAAGCGCCCGCGGGCTCCTGGGCCAGCGGGGCCGTCCGGGGAGCCGTTCGAGGAGCGGGTGGAGGGACGTCGACCGGCGGACGCGCGGTGCGGGGCGCATCGAGATGACCGGAATTCAGGCGGGAGCGGATATTCATGGCGACCTCCACATGCACTCATGCCCTGTATCTGGCATGGTTTGCCCCGGCTGACGCCATTTAACATGGATTTTTCACGTTCCGAATCCAGGCAGCGCCTCAGGATCGGGAAGCCAGCTCCTGTCGCGCGATCACCATCCGCTGGACCTCGCTGGTGCCTTCGTAAATCTCCGTGATCTTGGCATCTCGCATGAACCTCTCGGCGGGAAACTCGGTCGTGAACCCGTAGCCTCCGTGCAACTGGACGGCCCTCGTCGCGACCCACATGGCCGTCTCGGAGGCGAAGAGCTTGGCCATCGAGGCTGCCTGGGTGTGGTTCTCGCCGCGATCCTTGAGATGCGCAGCACGGTACATGAGCAAACGAGCCGCCTGGATATCGGTGGCCATCTCGGCGAGGCTGAAGGCGATCGCCTGGTTGTCTGCGATGCGCTTGCCGAACTGCTCACGTTCCCGGGTGTACTTCAGGGCCTGCTCGAAAGCCGCCTGGGCGATGCCGATGGCCTGCGCGGCGATCCCGATGCGGCCTCCGTCGAGGGTCCACATGGCGACCTTGAAGCCCTCACCTTCCTGTCCGAGCAGGTTCTCGACCGGTACGCGACAGTTCTGGAAGATGAGTTCGTAGGTGGAACTGGCCCGGATCCCCAGCTTGTCCTCCTTCTTGCCGAAGGTGAAGCCAGGCGTTCCCTTCTCCACGATGAAGGCGCAGATCCCCCTGTGACCCAGGGTCGGATCCAGCGTGGCGTACACGATGTAGGTATCGGCGTGGTAACCGTTGGTGACCCACATCTTGGTGCCGTCGAGGACATAGTGGTCGCCGTCCTTGCGGGCCCGGCACTGGAGGCTCGCAGCATCCGTTCCGGCGCCCGCCTCGGAGAGCGAGTAAGCCCCGATGGTCTCGCCGGCGAGCAACGGTGCCAGGTATTTCCGTTTCTGTTCGGGGGTTCCGAACCGGTTCAGCGGGGCGCTGGC
>JBIIHZ010000298.1:0-3568 GCA_044235265.1 Candidatus Sericytochromatia bacterium | reverse complement strand
CCAGAAGGGCGAAACTACTGCACGGGTTGTCGGGCGCGGATCACGAACCATTCTTAACACGCGCCTAACATGCGATTAAAATCAAAAGTCTCGTGGCCGGTGCGAGGCTCACGTCGCGGGAGCGATCGCCTGTGCGATGATGCATGTCATGAGCACGACGCACCCCGGTTCCCGGGTCTCAGAACACTACGAGCGCCGGATCCCGTTCCTGCTCCGGATGCTCAGCCTGCTGGTGCCCTCGAGCCTGCTGGGGCTTTACGTGTGGCTGACGGGCGGAGACGATATCTACACGCGGGCAGAGCTGGCCGCGGCCACGACGAGCTTCCTGGTGACCTTTCTCGGGATGTCCAGCATCAACGTCGCGCTCAACCGGCGGCGCTTCCGGGGCGTGTTCGAGACGCTCCGGGCGCTCGAAGCGAGGCGGGACGTCCGCCCCGAAGACCTGCACGACGCACGCCTGAATGCCTTGCGGGCCCCGTGGCGCCTCGCGGGGACCCTGCTGCTCTCGTGGAGCGTGGTCTACCCCTCGGCGATGGCTCTGGGCGTGTGGATGACCAGCGGCACCTTGCGGCTCGGCCTCCTGCTGAGCGGGCTCCTGCTCGGCCCCTTCATCGGCCTCATCACGTTGCTCGTCACGGAAATCCTGCTGCGTCCGGGCATCCCGCTCCTTTTCCCGGCCGGGGGAATCAAGGATTTCCAGGGCAGGTGGAACCTGACACTCCGGAAACGCATGGTGCTCTCGCTCCTGCTGATGGGCCCCGTGATGTTGCTGGGGACGTCCATCCTGACCCTGGGCGTGGTGCACGACAGCACGGGGATCCTCGATGCCCAGCGTCGGCTGTGGCCCATGCTGCTCTATGCCCTCGTGATGTCCGCGGCCCTGTTCGCGGCGCTGCTGCTCCTGTCGATGAATGGCTTCCTGAGACCGATCCTTCGGATTGAGGAAGCCATGGACGCGATCGCCGACGGCAACCTCGAGGTGCGCATCCCCATCGAGACGGGCGACGTGCTCGGCATCCTGGGCGAGCATCTCAATGCGATGGTCACGAAGCTGCAGGAGCGGTTTCACCTCGAGTCGGCCTTCGGTCGGTTCGTGGATCCGAGCCTCGCCTCTCAGGCCGCCCGGGGGGATCTCCACCTGGCGGGCAGACACCAGACGGTCGCCGTGATGTTCACGGACATCCGGAACTTCACGACGCTCTCGGAATCCCAGGATCCCGGTATCCTCGTCGACCAGCTGAACCGGTACTTCTCGACCATGTTGCCCTGCATCACGGGGCACGGCGGGACCCTGAACAAGTTCCTGGGCGACGGGATGATGGTGCTCTTCGGGGCGCCGGGCCCGCTCGACCGGCCGTCACGGGCCGCCCTGCTCGCGGCCCGTGACCTGATGCGAGCCCTGGAGCAGTTCAACGTCCTTCAGCGCGAACGGGACTTGCCCGAACTCGCGATGGGCATCGGTATCGCGACGGGACAGGTCGTCGTCGGGACCATCGGGGCGGCAAGTCGGATGGAATTCACGGCCATCGGAGACACCGTCAACCTGGCCAGCCGTCTGGAGGGGCTGACCAAGCAGATGGGCTCCGTGGTCCTCTTGGACGCCACGACGGCTGCCACGGCCGGTGACGACTTCGACCTCGTGTCGCTCGGGGCCGTGCTCGTGAAGGGCAAGACGATCGCCGAGGAAGTTCACGCGCCGAGATGGGCGCGCACGGCCGTCAGCGGATCCCCCACAGAGCCGCTATGAAACCGTCCCAGGCCGTGTCACGCGCGAAGCGCGTCGTGGCGTAGGAGGCCTCGATGCCTGGATTCCACGAATCCGGGACGGGCATGTAGATCGAGAGACCCTCGGCCGCTTCGCCCTCCTGGTCGCGAGCGTGCAAGAGCACCTGACGCAGGCTGGCCACCACGGCGAGCGCTTTCGCCCGGACCAAGGGGTCCTTCACGCCAGCGAGTTTCCGGCAGAACCGCCAGAGATCCCGCTGTCCGGAACCCTCGAGGTTCTTCAGCTCCGGCACGTCCAGGTACGCCTTCAGGATGGTCTCCCGCTCACGCGGCAGGGCAGCCAACAGAGACCGGGCCAGTTCGTTGACGGCCCGCTTGAGCTCCTCGATACGGTCGAGGTCGATGGCCGACGCGGTCGCGAAACCGGCAGGGTTGCGTCGCGCCTGGGCGCGGATCACGACCTCCCTACCGAGCGTCCGGGCATCGAGGGCCGGCGCGCTCAGCAACTCCTGGAGGTTCCGCGTGACGTCGCGGGTTCCCGATTCCCACGCGCCCACGACGTCCTCGGAGGCAAACAGGACCGAGGCGACGTCTCGCAGCTCGTAAGCGGCCTCGAGATTGGCCATCAGGCAGGCGTGCATGTGAACGAATTCGAGTTTCCGGCCCTTCAGCCCCAGTCGCATCGCCGAGGACAGTTCGGCCAGGGACATGAATTCGGTCCGAGGAAGTTCGCCCGGGCCCGGAGTCTGATCGCTGGCAAGGCCCATGAAGCCTCCCCCGTGCCCCAGGTACGAGAAGGCCAGGAAGCGGGAGGGATGGGAAGAATAAGCCCATGCGAGGGCGCGAGCCAGCGTCTGGGGCGAGCTGGTGGTGTACTCCCGGACCCCTGGCATCAGGGTGGCACGGGGGGACACGAGCTGTCCGCTGCCATCCGGCACGATGCGCCAGGCGAAGGTGTTGTCGGGCCCCAGGGCATCGGAGACGGCCACGTTGTACAGACGGTTGGAGGCGCGCTCCTCGAGCGCGTTCAGGTAAACCGGAATGTGGGCCTGCAAGGCATCGTCGATGGGCAGATAGCTGAACAGCGTCACGGGACGCTCGTCCGACACCCGCGGAAATCCCGGCCGGAAGGCGGTCAGACCGCTTCCGGATGCCGCAAGTTCACCGGACACGGCCGACGTTTGCGCCGGAAGCACCCCGCAGGCGCTCGACAGGAGCAGGACACCGGACAAGAGACCATGGGAAACCTTCATGAATGCTCACCTCCCGCTGGAACGGATATCGTCCGGCAACGGGAAGCAGATTTCAAGATTCGATGAAGGCATCCTCAAGGTTCGGTAAAGGTTTCGACCGGGACTTGAGGCCGAGCACGAGGTAGATGTCGAGGGAGGCCGAGCGTCCCCGGACCTGCACGGCATCGAGGGGTTGAACGTAGACGTGGTCCTTGACCACCTCGTAGACGGGGCCTGAAATCAGGATCCGGTTGGGGACTTCCTTGACGATCTCCTCCAGTCGGGCCGTCGTGTTCACGACGTCGCCGATCACGGTGAAATCCATCCGGGCCTTGCACCCGATGTTCCCGACCAGTGCCTCGCCCGTGTGGATGGCGATCCCCATCTTGAGCGCGGGCATGCCCATGTCCTTGAGCCAGGAGTTGAACTCGTTGAGCTGCTGGCGCATCTCGACGGCAGCCTGGACGGCCAGTAACGGCGTCTCCCGCTCGTGGTTCCAGAGGCCGAAATGGGCCAGCACGGCGTCCCCGATGTACTTGTCGATCATGCCGCCGCGCTCCACGAGCGGAGGCGTGATCGTCGCGAAATACAGATTCAGGATCTCGACCACG
>JBIIHZ010000297.1:0-3573 GCA_044235265.1 Candidatus Sericytochromatia bacterium | reverse complement strand
ATCACCCCGCTCGGGGTGGGCGTCGAGGCCACCTGGGAAGCCATGAAAGCCGGGAAGAGCGGCATCCGGTCCGTGCCGCGGCTGGTCGAGGCCGGCATGCCCGTCACCTTCGCGGGCACGGTCGAGTCCTTCGATGCGGCAGCCCACATGGACCGCAAGGACGCGAAACGCATGGCGCGCTTCAGCCAGTTCGCCGTGGCTGCCGCCCGCGAGGCATGGCAGGCGAGCGGTCTCGACATGGCCCGGCTCGATGCCGAACGCGTGGGCGTCTACGTCGGCTCGGGCATGGGCGGGCTCGACGTGCTCGAGGAAGAGATCCTCAAGCTCCGCGACCGGGGCCCGGGTCGCGTCAGCCCCTTCTTCATTCCGACCGTCATCGCCAACATGGCCGCCGGCAACGTCGCCATCCAGCTGGGCGCTCGTGGCCCGAACATGTGTCACGTGACGGCCTGCGCCTCGGGGGCCCATGCCATCGGGGAAGCGTTTCGCGCGCTCCAGCGAGGCGAGGTCGACGTGATCCTGGCCGGGGGGGCGGAGTCGACCATCACGCCCATCGGCATCGCCGGGTTCGCGGCAGCCAAGGCCCTGAGCCCGGGGCACGCCTCGGGTGACCCGGCACGCGCCAGCCGTCCCTTCGATGCCGATCGCAACGGCTTCGTGATGGGCGAGGGGGCCGCCGTCCTCGTCCTGGAGACGCTCGAGCACGCCACGGCGCGAGGAGCGACCATCTGGGCCGAGCTGGCGGGATATGCCGCCACGGACGACGCCTTCCACATCACCAGTCCCCCCGACGATGGCGAGGGCATCCAGCGCGCCATGCGCCGTGCGCTGGCCGATGCAGGCCTGGAGCCCTCGGCGATCGGCTACGTCAATGCCCACGGCACCAGCACGGAGCTCAACGATGCGGGCGAAACGGCCGCCCTCAAGGCGGTCTTCGGTGACCATGCGCGGCGGCTGGCAGTCTCCTCCACCAAGAGCATGACGGGACACCTCCTGGGCGCGGCAGGGGCCGTGGAAGCCCTGGCGACGGTGCTCGCACTGACCCACGGCATCCTGCCGCCCACCATCAACCACGAGACTCCCGATCCAGCCTGTGACCTGGATGTCGTTCCGAACGTCGCTCGCGAGGCCCGGATCGAGGCCGCGATGTCCAACAACATGGGCTTCGGGGGTCACAACGCGAGCCTCGTGCTGAGGCGGCTCCCGTGAAACCGGAGCTGGAGGCCTGGCTGACCGGGTGTCTGGGCGCGCCACCGGGCAACCCCGAGCTCTTCAGACAAGCCCTGACGCACGCGTCCTCGGGCACCGAGACGCACTACGAGCGGCTCGAGTTTCTGGGCGACGCCGTCCTCAAGCTCGTGGTCTCCGAGTGGCTGCATGCGCTGGAGCCCCGTCTGCGGGAAGGGGAGATGACCAAGATCCGCGCGGCTCTGGTCTCGGACCGTACGCTGGCCGAGATCGCCTCGGCCCTGGACCTCGGCCCACACCTGCGCATGAGCCGGGCCGAGGAACGGACGGGCGGACGCCTGAAACCCGGCACCCTCTCGTCGGCCCTGGAGGCCTGCCTCGCGGCCATTTACCTCCGCGATGGGCTCGAGCCCGCCCGGGCCGTCGTTCACCGGCACTGGCAGGGTCGCCTCGAGGCGACCGTCCGCAACCCCGGCGGGGAGAATGCCAAGGCCCTCCTGCAGGAATTCACCCAGGATCGCCTGGAGGTCCTGCCCGTCTATCGTGTGACGGGTAGCGAAGGCCCGCAGCACCGCCATGTGTTTCACGTGGAAGTCGAGGTTGCAGGCAGGGTCCTCGGCAAGGGCCAGGGGCCCAGCAAGAAGGCAGCCGAGAAGGAAGCCGCCGCGGTTGCCCTCGACGTGCTGCGTCGCGAGCATGCCGTGGTGGAAGGAACCGTTCCGTGACCGTCGTGGCCCCTTCCCTGCTCTCCGCCGACTTCGCCCGCCTCGCCGACGAGATCCGTCGCATCGAGGACGCCGGTGCCGACTGGCTTCACCTCGATGTCATGGACGGGCACTTCGTGCCGAACCTGACGTTCGGCCCCCCCGTGATCGCCGCGCTCCGGCCGCATACCCGGCTCCCCTTCGACGTCCATCTCATGATCGAGCCGGTCGATCCCCTGCTCACGGCTTTCCGGGAGGCAGGTGCCGACTGGATCACCGTGCACGTGGAGGCCTGCCCCCACCTGCACCGCACGATCCAGGCCATCCGCCAGCTCGGTGCGAAGACCGGCGTGGCTCTGAATCCCGCCACCTCGGAAGAGACGATTCGCCACATCCTGCCCGAGCTCGACCTGGTGCTCGTCATGAGCGTCAATCCGGGCTTCGGAGGACAGTCCTACCTGCCCCTGGTCGAGGACAAGATCCGCACGATCCGCGGCTGGATCGAGGAACGAGGGCTCGCGACCCGCATCTCGGTGGACGGGGGCATCGGGCCCTCCACGGCTCCCCGTGTCCTGTCGGCGGGGGCGGACGTCCTCGTGGCCGGTTCGGCCGTGTTCGGCGCTCCTGATGCGAAAAGGGCGATCGCCGCGCTGCGCGGAACGATCGCCCCGGAACCTTGAGGGTTGTTCGGATACGAATCAACCATCCAGATCGTGATGGGACCTCATGCTGTGACGGTCAGAATCGCCTCGGTCCCCGTGATTGATGGGTCCGAAGGCATCGAGGACCTGACCGGGTGCCTGGCGCCCGATGGCTGACGCGAGGAGCCTGGGATCGGAAGGGGACGGATGTGATGGAGCCATGTTGGGGGACTCCTTTCCGGTGTGAAAGGCGCACGGGCACTCGCCATTGAGCACCCTCGCAACCCGTTGTGATCCAACTTTAATACCATTATTGCTACAAATCAAGACAGATCGTCGATGATCCCGATCACGAGATTTTCTGGACAGGAAGCACACCGTTGGCCCCCTCACGGACCGAACCGCCCTCGATGAGCCCTTATCTCCCTGCGAAGGCGGACCGGATGGGACGTCTCTGGACCCTCGTGCTTCTCCTCGGGGGGGTGAGTCTGGGTGCCGGCACGGTGCCGCACACGCGTCCGGAGGGCTGGAGGGCCGCCACAGCGCGTCCGGCTCGTAGAACGGCCCTGGACCCCGGAAAGGCCCTGCAGGTCTTCGTGACCCAGGTGCAAGATGCCAGGTACCATCCCGCCGCCACGGTTCCGGCCAATGCCAATTGCGGACCGACCTCGCTCGCGATGGCGATCGCCGTCCTCGGCAAGGCCCCGGTCGATTTCCGTGACCACCCGGAACGCCTCGTGCGCTCCCTGCGGTTCGACATGACGGGCGACCGCGACGAGCGCACCTGGACCTTCCCTTACCAGTTTCCAGGGGCAGCCCGGCGCCACGGGCTCGGGGCCCGGCTCGTCACGGGTGGCCTCGGCAAGGTCCTCGAGGAACTCGCCCGGCCCGGTCACGTGATGGTGCTGAACGTGAACCCGACCCCGGCCTATGCCGATCTGCTGCGCACGCCTCTGGATGGCGGACATTTCGTCCTGGCCACGGGGCGGACCGAGCGCGGGCTCCAGGTCCTGGATCCGCTGGCCCCGGGGCCGCTGGAG
>JBIIHZ010000296.1:0-3577 GCA_044235265.1 Candidatus Sericytochromatia bacterium | reverse complement strand
TCGGGAAGAGCCGGTAGAAGGCTCCTGTCCAGAGGCGCGTGAAACCTTGCTCATCGAGGCCATAGGCCCGGATGACCCCCGTCTGGTGCCCCACCAGGAAGATGAGGGCCGTGTAAAGCGTCGCCAGGGTCGGACTGGTCAGGAGCGAGAACACCATCCCGATGGCCAGGACCAGCCCCACCTCGAGGGCACCGAGGGCGATCGCCACCCCGTGAGCCGGGAGGATGGCGACGTGCATGAGGGCCATGCACCCTGCGAGCGCCAGCCCCATGAGTCCCGTCAGAGCCAGCAGCGCCGTCCAAAGGCCCAGAAACTTCCCGACCACGATGGCCACGCGGTCGATGGGTTTGCTGAGCACCACGTACAGCGTCCGTCGATCGAGCTCCCGGGGCAGGTCCTGCGCCCCCAGGAAGACCGCGATCACGAGCCCCACGGCATGCAGCGTGGCCAGACCGAAGTCCACGAGCACCTTCCGCTCGGCCAGCGGAGCCAGCTGGGAGGCCGCCAGCGAGAGGACGAGCAGAAGGGCTGCGAATACGGCTGCGAGCTGGAGCAGACGTTCGCCGAAGGCGGACCGGAACGAGAGACGTGAGATGGCAATCAAGGGTTTCATGGCGACGACTCGACAGAAGTGAACCGGATCACGCACCACCCGCAGACTGGGTGATGTTGATGGGAATGCCGACATTGACCGTGATGGTCTGACCGAGCTGGTTGGTGCCTTCCAGCGTGACGTCCACGAACCAGGACCGCGCGGAGTCGGCAGCGGGGCGCCCCTGCTCCGGCAGCGCCGCATCGAGGAAGGCCTGGGAAAAGACGGCGGGCATCTCGCTCGTGACGGTGGAGGTGTCGCTGGCGAGGACCACCGACTGCTTCAACAGGGTGGCCGTCGTACCCGTACCGCGCTTGGTCGTGACGGTGACGGCCGCGGGAAGCGCCAGGGTGGTGTCGGTGGCCGTGTAGACCATGCGGGTCACGCCCGTGATCGTCACGGGGGATGACTTCTGTGCGAGCGAAAACTGGACCTTGGGATTCGTCAGTTCGATGGGCTGGTCGACCACGGCCGGAACGGTGATCTCACCCGGGGCATTCACGACGGCCACGACCCGCGATGTCTGGGTGAGAGCCGAAAAATAGCTGGCAGAGCAGCCGGCCAGGAGACCGAGCGACAGGACCCAGCCGGCCTGTCGGATGCGGGTCCCGGGCTCACGACTGATAGGCTTCATCCTTGATGACCTCCGGTGTGACGTAGATCTGGACCTCGGACTGCTCGACGCGCTCATCCCGTACCTGGAAGATGCCCCCCAGGAAGGGAATGTCACCGAGCAGGGGCACCTTGGTGAGCGATTGCCGCCGGGTGTCCTTCACGAGGCCGCCGATCACGATGGTCTGTCCGTCCCGGACGTAGATCTCCTGACCCACGAACTGACGACGGCTGACGGGCGTGAACGAGGAACCATTACCCAGGTTGATGGGGGCCTGAGGCGTCCGGATGTCGGGTTGCAGGAACAGCGCGACTCCCCCCTGGTGATCGATGCGCGGCACGAGCGTCAGCTGGACCCCGGCCTGGGTGGTCTCCACCTCGGTCGAGGTCGTCGTCTGGTTGGCGTTCTGGGTCTGCTGCGTCGTCACGCGTGACGCGATGGTGTCATCGATGTTGATCTGGGTCTGCCGGCTGTCCATGGCCAGGACCTGGGGACTCGCGAGGACCTTGGCTCGACCCCGCTGGACGAGCGCCGAGAGCTGGGCATTGAAGTTGAGGGCCTGGTCATTGGCCGTGTTGAAGGTCAGCCCCCCCCCCTGGGCCCCCGAGGACAGCTGGAACTGTCGCACCCCGAGCCCGAGATTGGCTCCGAGATTGAGGGCGTCCGTGAGCGAGATCTCGACCACCTGGATCTTGATCATGACCTGCGGCCGGCGACGATCGATGGCCTTGATGACCGTCCCCGCGAGCTCGATCTCCTGGGCCGTCCCCATGACCAGCAGCGCATTCTCGGTGGGAAGCGGAATGAATCGCGGACTCTCGAGAGCAACATTCACGTTGTTCTGTTCGAGCGTGGGAGCGCCTCCGAGCTGCGAAAAGTTCAGAAAGGGCGTGGTGACCGGAGCCGAACGCACGCCTGCGCCGCCAACCGCGCCACCCGCGCCACCGCCGCCAGCACCACCTGCCCCGCCACCAGCAGCCCCACCCCCGACGCCACCAGCACCACCTGCTCCCGAGCCCTCGAAGAAGCTCGCGCGGAGCACGCTGATGGCCTGAGGAGCCGAGATGTGACTGAGGCGAAACACCTGGGTGGGAATCAGGACGTCCAGTTGCCGGATCATCTGCTGAGCGAGCTCGATGCGATCGAGCGTTCCCGTCAGGATGATGCGATTGGACCGACTGTCGGCCCGGATGCTCAGTCCGAAGAGCGCCTGGACGTCAGCAGCCGTGGCAGCCGTGACCCGACCGGGGGCCATGCCCGCCCCGGCAGCCTGGGGTGTGGTCCCACCCGATTGCCCCGCAGGTGCGGGGGTTGGCGCAGCCTGCCCCGCCCCCCCGGAAGGAGTGGCCGCGGAGGCAGACGTTCCCGACCCGGTCGGGGCGGGTCCGGGAGCAGCCCCCGAAGCGGTTCCGGACACCGCGGACGAAGCAGCCGGCCCACCAGCCGCACCCGCGCCAGCCGCACCATTGGCCGCCGCTCCGGTGGCGCCTCCGGCTCCACCCGCCCCCTGCGGCGAGCCGAACTCGACAGGCGGCGGCACCTCGAGGAGGTTGTAGAGCGTGGGCAGCAGCGCCTGGGCGTTGGCGAACCGGAGCGGGACGAAGCGTACCATCCGCTTGCCGAACTGACCGCTCCGGTACACCAGGAAGGCATCCCGGTAAGGCGTGAGCCGGAAGCCCTTCGAGTACAGGAGCGTCTCGAGCATCTGGTTCAGCGGAACCTGGAAGAAATCGAGGCTGACGTCTCCCTGGACCGAGGCATCCAGCACGAGGTTCAGGCTGGCTGCCTCGGCGACCATCTGGAGCGCCTCCCGCAGAGGCACCTCGCGCAGCCGGAACGTGTACTTCTGATCGCCGCGGGGGACCCGGATGCGGTCCTGCAGCTCGAAATCGGGAACCAGCGACGGCGCCGCAGCGACGGGCAGTTGCCCGCCGAGCGCCATTGCCAGCATCACCGCGAACCATCGATTGCGTTGCACGACCGAACTCCTCGCCCACGACTTGGCAACGCTCAGCCTAGCTCAGCCTGCGTGACCGTGCTGTGATGCATGACGCAGGGTCGCGGGGGACGGGTTACTCTAGTATGCGTCGTCGGGCGCCGACACGGCCCCCGTGCCGACCTGACCTCGCAGATCAGCCGTCTCGGTCCCGTTGCCGGCCCCCCGGACGAACCAGTAGCCCCCCGGCTGTCCGCCGACATCCGGGGCGATCGTCACGAGGTAGTCGCGGCGCGTGAGGGCGGACGCAGCCCCGCCCGTGGTGTCATTGGCCGTCAAGAGACCGCCGCGCGTGGCTGCGACGAAGTAATGCGTGACTCCGGCTCGGTCAGCGGGAGGATCATCGATCGTGCCGGTCGACACGGTTCCCCCGGCA
>JBIIHZ010000295.1:0-3609 GCA_044235265.1 Candidatus Sericytochromatia bacterium | reverse complement strand
AGCCGCGCGGTCCGCAAGGCCTTCGTCGCCCTTCACGAGCAGGGCCACATCTATCGCGGCAAGCGGATCATCAACTGGTGTCCCCGCTGCCTGACGAGCCTCTCGGACCTCGAGGTCAACCACGTCGAGACCGAGGGAACCCTCTATCACGTGCGGTACCCCCTGGCGGACGGCACCGGAGATCTGACGGTCGCCACGGTGCGTCCCGAGACCATCCTCGGCGACGTCGCCGTGGCCGTGAACCCGGCGGATGAGCGCTTCCAGGGGATGGTCGGCAAGCATGTCCGCGTGCCGATGACGGACCGCACCGTGACCGTGATCGCCGACGAGGCCGTCGAGGTGGGTTTCGGGACGGGGGCCCTCAAGGTCACGCCCGCGCACGACGCGACCGACGCCGAGATCGGCCAGCGTCACGGTCTCGAGGTCCTCGAGGTCATCGCGGCGGACGGTCTCATGAACGAGGCTGCGGGTCCAGGCTGGGCCGGCCTCGAGCGGTTCGAGGCGCGCAAGCGGGCCCGCCAGGAACTCGAGGGCCTTGACCTGCTCGTCAAGTGTGAGCCCTACCGCCACAACGTGTCCCAGTGCGATCGCTGCCAGACCGTCGTGGAGCCGCGTCTCTCGGAGCAGTGGTTCGTTTCGATGCAGCAACTGGCCGGCAAGGCCATCCGCGCCTCCGAGGAGAAGCGCGTGCGCTTTCATCCGGAGCGCTGGGAATCCGTGTATCTCGACTGGCTGCACAACCTGCGGGACTGGTGCGTGAGCCGCCAGCTCTGGTGGGGACACCGGATCCCGGTCTGGACGTGCGAGGACGGGCACGTCCACGCCTCGGAGACCGACCTCGATACCTGCCCGACGTGCGGCAAGGCCACGATC
Organism: Candidatus Sericytochromatia bacterium; assembly: GCA_044235265.1. Classification (GTDB taxonomy): domain Bacteria; phylum Cyanobacteriota; class Sericytochromatia; order S15B-MN24; family UBA4093; genus JAYKJE01. The sequence goes on along the minus strand of JBIIHZ010000295.1, from coordinate 2,736 downwards.
CAGGATCCCGACGTGCTCGACACCTGGTTCTCGAGCGCCATGTGGCCCTTCGCCACGCTGGGCTGGCCCGACCGCACCCCGGAGCTCGAGCGCTTCTACCCGACGGCCGTGCTCTCGACGGCACGGGACATCCTGTATCTGTGGGTCGCCCGCATGGTGTTCATGGGGGAGCACTTCGTGGGCCAGGAACCCTTCCGGGACGTCGTCATCCACGCGACGATCCTCGATGCGAAGGGGCAGCGCATGAGCAAGTCGAAGGGGACGGGCGTCGACCCCCTCGACATCATGGAAAAGTACGGGACGGACGCGTGTCGCTTCTGGTTCGCGGGAGCCGGCACGAGCGGCCAGGACGTCCGCTACGTCGAGGACAAGCTCGAGGCTGGCCGAAACTTCGCCAACAAGCTCTGGAATGCCTCGCGCTTCGTGCTCTTGAACCTGCCCTCGGACCCGGGTGAGCTTCCGTCCGATCTCGAGACCATCGATCGCTGGATCCTCTCGCGCCTCGAGGCGACGCGCGAGACCGTCACGCAGGCGATCGACGGTTACCACCTCGCCGAGGCAACCCAGGCGCTCTACCACTTCACCTGGAACGAGTTCTGCGACTGGTACATCGAGATGGCCAAGCCGCGCATGCAGGCTGGCGATCCGTCCGTCCGGGCCGTGCTGCGCGAGGTGCTGTACGGCGTGCTGCGTCTCCTGCACCCCTTCATGCCGTTCCTCACCGAAGAGATCCATGCCCAGCTCGTTCAGCAGGGGCTCGTACCCGTCCGGGAAACCCTGCTCCACGCGGGCTGGCCCCAGGCCCATCCGGAACGGGTGGATGCTCGGGCCACGGCCGAGGTGGAGCTGCTCATGGACATCGTGCGGACGGTCCGCAACATGCGCGCCGAACTGGGAGTTCCGGCCGGAAAGAAAGCCGAGCGGCTGGTCATCCAGGCCGCTGGCGCGGCAGCCGGTCTGCTGGAAGGCGTGAAGGAGCTGGTGGCCACGCTCACGAGGAGCGAGCAGGTGGACGTCGTTCCGGGCCCCGTGGACCTCGCCCTGGCAGCCTCGGGGGTCGTCGGCGACTGCCAGCTCTGGCTCCCTCTGGCCGGCCTGCTCGACCGTGAAAAGGAGCTGAAGCGGTTGCAGAAAGAGCTGGAGGGCCTCGACAAGGAGGCGATCCGGCTCACCGGTCAGCTCTCGAACGAGGCGTTCCTCGCCAAGGCACCGGATGCCGTGGTGGCCAAGCTGCGGTCCCGACAGGACGAACTCGGCCACCAGCGCGCGGTGCTCGAGGGACAGGTCAAGCGCTGGTCCTGATCTTCGTGGACGCACGTGGCAGCTATCATCCCCGTCCCGCGCGGGTATGATGCGCTGGGGAAGTTTCACTCTCGGCTCGATGGAGAGATCCGTGGTCAAGGTCAGAGAGCTGCTCAAGGAGCTCCAGGCCCTGTGCGAGCGTCACGACACGCCAGACGGGGGCCCGACGGTAGCGCGCGTGCTGCCGACCGAGAGTCAGGCCTACGTGCTGTGGGCGCGTGACCAGTCGACCGGCCTCATGACGCGCTCGCGTCGCAAGGAAATCCTCCAGACCCTCGTCCAGGAGGGTTCGGTCGTGGCGCCCAACCTGGTGCATGCCATGTGCAGTTCCCCGATGCACCGGGTCCGGGCCGAACTGGCCCATGCCCTCGGTCAGATCGGGTCGCGCGAGGCTCTGGTGGGCCTCATCCAGCACAGCAAGCTCGAGACCAGCTACATGGTGCTGCGAGAAGTGATGGCGAGCCTGACCCACATCCAGTGCCTCGAAAGCAGGGCGGCGTTGCGAGACCTCGAAGGCCGGTATCCGGATTCGGTCGTGGCCAGGCTCGTCCGCGAAGAGCTGTCCCGGTGGACCTTCCGGTAAACCGTCCCGGACGTCAGCGGCGCTGGCGCAGCATTTCGTAGAGACAGATCGTCGTCGCCATCGCAGCGTTGAGTGATTCCGGACCGGGCCGCATCGGAATGTGAACCCGGCGCGTGGCGCGCTCGACGGTCGCGTCCGACAGGCCCGCCCCCTCGTTGCCTACGAGCCACACGACCGGTCCCCGGAGATCCACCTCTGGTAGAGCCTCCGAGCCATCGAGGGTGGTCGCCACCCGATCGGCCGAGCGTCCCAGTTCGTCGAGTTCAGCGAGCCAGTCACCCGCGACCCGGACGGGCACGCGGAAACAGGCCCCCATGGTGGCCCGGACGACCTTGGGACTCCAGGGATCGACCGTGCCGGGACCGAGCAACAGGCCATCGACTCCGGCCGCGTCGGCCGACCGCCAGATCGTCCCGAGATTCCCGGGATCCTGGATTCCCTCGAGGGCCACCCAGGCGCGAGAAGAGCCCATCCGCAGGGCGGGCGGTGCGGCCGGGATGCGGGCGATCGCCAGGAGACCCTCGGGAGTCTCGACCGTGGACATCGCCGCCAGGACACGCTCGTGAACGGGAGTCACGGCCACCGTCCTGGGGAACTCGTGTCGCTCGAGAAAGGCAGTGGTCGCGAAGACCCGCTCGAGCGGCCAGTCGGCCGCGCAGGCATCTTCGAACAGCCTCCGGGTCTCGATCAGGAACGCTCCCGCCTCGAGCCGTCCCTTGCGGCGGTGCAAGGTCCGGACCTGACGGACGACCGGATTCTGGGTGCTCTCGATGAACGTCATGTCCTGCCCTCCCGGAGCTGTGATCGGGCCTCATCCACGGTGGCCCCGACCGGAAAAAGGGGCCTGAAAC
>JBIIHZ010000294.1:0-3616 GCA_044235265.1 Candidatus Sericytochromatia bacterium | reverse complement strand
CAGTTGCGTCACATCGAGGCCGAACCGCCGGAACGGGACACGATCGAAACCTCGTTCTCCGGCCAGGAGGCTCTGAGAAAGCTCGGACAAACCCGTGAAAAAGGGGATGGCGAGAAAGGGCTGAGGTCCGGGGCCGCGAGGAGCTCCAGCGAAGCCGTCTCCACGAAGACACTGCCGCTGAGGCCGCCCCGGCCGCCCGCCCCTGTCTCGCCCGGTCCGGGTATCGGACCCTGAGCGGGAGAGGTCAGGATTCCAGCCGCGCCCGGTCGAGGTCCGGCACGAGCAGATGAAGCACCATCAGCGCCACCAGGTACACGGTGGCGCTGATGGCGAACATGGGCATGTAGGTGTGGTGGTGCGTGAGCACCCACCCCGTGAACTCGAGCATCGCCATCCCGCAGAAGTTGCCGCTCAGGGCCCCCAGGCTGATCACGGACGCCACGCGCCTTGCCCGGAACAGCTCGACCGCCGTCGCGAACAGGTTGGTCGAGAAACCCTGGTGCGCGAACAGCGCCATCCCGATGAAGCCGACGGCCACCCACGGATCGTGGCTCTGCAGCACGAGCGGGAGCGGGGTGATCAGGCACGCGTACAGGAGCATGCTGCCCTTGCGGGCCACGTTGCCGGACCATCCGCGCCGCATGAGCGCCGTGGGCAGGACACCGCCCCCGAAGGCCCCGAGCGCCGCGAGCCCGTAGATGACGGCGAGCGGCAGGCCCGCCTGCTTCATGTTCAGGTGATAGGTGCGGTGCAGGAAGTCCGGGGCCCAGAACAGCAGGAACCACCACACGAGGTCCGTGAGGCTCTTGGCCACCACCAGCCCCCAGGTCGCGCGGGACCGGAGCAGGTTCGACCAGCGGCTGGCGGGATCCCGGCCCGGGACAGGGGGCGCCTCAGTCGACGGAGACGTGGCCGCGTCGGCATGAGGTCCGGGCGCAGGGGGAGTGGCCGGCAGCGCCAGCCAGGCCGCGAGCCACACGAAACCCAGGGCGCCCGTGAGCAGGAAGGCCGGACGCCAGCCCCAGGCCAGCGCCACGGCCGGCACCAGCACCGGAGCCAGGATCGCCCCGATGTTCGAGGAGGTGTTGACGATCCCGACGGCCAGCGTCTGGCGATGGACGGGGAACCACTCGGCGATCGCCTTCATCGAGGCGGGCGTCTGCACGGCCTCGGCGGCGGCCAGGACGACCCGCGCGATCAGGAAGTGGCCGAGCTCGAGGGCCGCCGCATGGGCCATGCAAGCCGCGCTCCAGAGGCCCACACCGGCCGTGTAGCCGCGCCGCAGGCCCACCCGGTCGAGGAGGGCGCCGATGCCGACGTACGCCACCGCCGCCGAGAACTGGAAGATCGTGCCCAGGTGGGCGTATTCCAGGTCACTCCAGCCGAACTGCCCCTGGAGCATCGGCTTGAGGATCGCGATCATCTGGCGATCGATGTAGTTGAGCGTGCCCGCGAGGAAGACGAGCGCGAGCACGACCCACTTCATGCGAGCACCGGGGGCTTCGCGGGCTCCAGGACGAGCGGACCGTGTTCGAGGCGCGGGAGGACGTGCCGCGCGAACAGGTCACACTCGGTGGCGTGCGGGTAGCCCGACAGGATGAACGCTTCCATGCCGAGCTCCCGGTAGGCGTTCAGCTTGGCCAGGACCTGGTCGGGGTCGCCGACGATCGCCGCCCCGCAGCCGGACCGGGCCCGGCCGATGCCGGTCCAGAGGTTCGGCTCGACGAAGCCGTCGTCCGCGGCGCCCTCACGCAACGCGGCCTGGCGGGACACGCCCAGCGAGGCCGAATCGAGCGACTTCTGGCGGATGGCCTCCCCCGTGGCGGCATCGAGCTTCGAGAGGAGACGAGCCGCCGCCTGGCGCGCCTCGGCCTCGGTCTCGCGCACGATGACGTGGGCGCGATAGCCGAACTTCAGGGTGCGGCCATACGCCGCGGCACGGGCCGTCATGTCGGAGATGACGGCCTGGACCTCCTCGAGGCGATCGGGCCACATCAGGTAGACGTCCGCGGCACGGGCGGCCGCATCGCGCGCATCGGGCGAGAGGCCGCCGAAGTACAGAGGCGGGCACTGGCCCGAGACCGTGCCCATGCGGGGCGGATCGAGCTTCAGCCGGTAGAACTCGCCCTCGAAGTCGAGGCGATCGCCGTTCAGCAGCGTCTTGAGGATCGTCATGACCTCGACGGTGCGCCGGTAGCGCGGGGCGGAGGCGAGCGCCTCCCCCGGCAGGTCGCTCGAGATGATGTTCACCGTGAGACGACCGCCGAGCATCCGGTCGAGCGTCGCGATCTGGCGGGCGAGCTGCGGGGGCCACTGCTCGCCGCAGCGGACGGCCGCGAGCAGGCGCATGCGGTCGACCAGGGGCGCCACGCCCGAGGCGAAGGCGATCGTATCGATGCCGAGCGTGTAGCCCGACGGCAGCAGGATGTTGTCGAAGCCGCCCTTCTGGGCGGCGAGGACGAGCTGGCGACAGTGGTCGAAGCTGGACTGCAGGGCGGCGTCGGGCACGCCCAGGAACTCGTAGTCGTCGTCGCAGAGCGCGCCGAACCAGCTGACCTCGCAGGGGGGAAGGGAACGGCTCACGGCATGCGCTCCCCGCGGGAGGCGACCAGGACGTCGTACCAGTCCTGGCGGCTCAGGCGGACGCGGAGGGCGTCGGCGGCCTCGCGGATGCGCGAGGGGTCCTGGCTGCCGACGATGGGAATGGCGCGGCTGGGGTGCGCCATGATCCAGGCGTAGGCGACGGCCGGGACCGACACGCCCTCGCGCGCGGCGAGGCGAGCGAGCGTCTCGTAGACGGCCATGGCGCGCGGCTCGGAGGGCATGCGGCCGAGGCGCCCGCCGCCGAGGGGCGACCACGCCAGGACGGCCATGCGGCGCTCCATCGCCTGGTCGAGGATGCCGTCCGAGAGCGGGGCGATCGCGAGCGGCGAAAACTCGGGCTGGTGGCTCACGAGCGCGAAGGGCAGGTGCGCCTGCAGGGCGGCCGTCTGGGCGGCGGTGTGGTTGGAGACACCCACCTCGCGGACCTTGCCGGAGTCGCGGAGGGCCGTGAGGGCCTCGGCCACCTCGGCCGGGTGGGTCATGAGGTCGGGGCGGTGGATCTGGAACAGGTCGAGGCGATCGGTCTGCAGGCGCGCGAGCGAGGCATCGACGGCCTTCACGAGGTAGGCCTTGCTCGAGTTGTAGGGGGTCCCCATCTCGATGCCCGCCTTGGACGCGAGGACCATCCGGTCGCGCAGCCCCGGAGCCTCGGCGAAGACGCGGCCCAGCAGCTCCTCGGCGGCCCCGAAGGCCTCACCGTTGTCCGGGCCGTAGATGTCGGCGGTATCGAAGAGGTTCACGCCGATCTCGAACGCGGCGTCGACGAGGGCGCGGGCGGCCGTGAGATCCTGACCGCGGAAGCGCCACATGCCCCAGGCGAGGGGGAAGACCTCGATCCCCGAGGTCCCGAGGGGGACGTTTCGCGTCGCCAGCGTCGACTCTGCCATGAGTTGCTCCGTTCCAGATGGACGTGACCGGAGCGTCGAGCCCCGGCGCTTGACTCTAGAACGATACCAGATCTTTAACGGGACTTAAGGGGCGGGGAGGAGGTCGAAGGCCCGTTTTCTCGCGA
>JBIIHZ010000293.1:0-3629 GCA_044235265.1 Candidatus Sericytochromatia bacterium | reverse complement strand
CCAGAGCCACGGCCAGGACCAGCAGGTTTCGCATGGGGTCACCTCACGAGGATGTCCGGTGGGACGGATGGGCTTCGACGAATGTATACCCGGTGGACGGCGTCATCATCTGATGCCGGCCGCGAAGTTTCACGGCTGCTTGCGGAGTTGCTCGAGCAGGCGCATGGCCTCGGAGTCGTCCTGGATCTGCGGTTCTCGGGACAGGGCCTCGAGCTCGCGGTCCTCGGCGGCCGCGAATACGCGGTCCGGCACGGCCATCAGGAGGGTGACCTCGTAGACCGTCTTGACGCCGTTCCCCGTGCCAACCTCGAGACGCTCCCAGTAGCGCTCGACGGGCACGACCCCCTTGACCCGGACCTTGTCCGTCCGTTGCCGCACGGTCGACGAGATGGCTCGATCCAGACGCTCGGCGTCCGGACGTCCGGCGACGGCCAGGTCGACCGCGCTCTCGATCTCTTCCGAGAGCGCCGATGCGATGACCTTCTTGGCGTTGAGTTCGGCGATCTCCTCGCCCAGGGACAGGTCAGAGACCGTGCCGCTGGCCCCGACGAAGTAGTGGCGCCCCTCCGCCTGCCAGGAGCGCTTCTCGACCCAGTCGGGCCGGCTGGAGGAACGCTCGACCACCACGCGCTGGCCGCGGGCCAGCGTGGTGTCGGCCCGAGCTGGTAACGGCAGAGCCCAGATGGACAGGGCGATCGCCCCGGCAAGCAAGCGACGTGACATGCAGGACTCCTCGACGGGACACGCGGACACCTGAAAGAAAGATTACCCACTACGAGGCGATCGTCAAACGAGCACACGCCCTCCTCCGGCGAGGCCCTGGCCCGGACCTTCACGGGCCGCCCGGATGCCCGGGCCCTTGAACCCGTGACACTCGAACACCAGATCATCCCCATGACCCCCGACCTGATCGTGCGGGTCAGCCACACCGACACGGGCGACTTTCATCTGGTCCTGGAGGTCCAGAGTGACCCGGATCCGAGGCTGCCCGAACGCCTCGCCACCCTGGCGGGGCATCTGCGCCTGAAGCACGGCCTGCCCGTCGTGCCCGTGGTGGTCTATCTGCACGCCGGACGGGGGCGACGCCCACCGCCCCGATTTCGCCGAAACCTTGCCTGCCATGCTGAACCTGGCCACCCATGTGGTAGATTCGGATCAGGTCAGGGCCCTGCTGGAGGATCCCATGCTGGACGCACTTCTCAATAAAATCCCGCCCCGCGAAGGCTCTTATGCCTGGGAGATGCAGGAACTGCTGAAAGCCAAGGTTGCCGAAGCCCTGGCCGAGGGAGAGGCCCGCGGAGAAGTTCAAGGAGTAGCCCGAGGGGAAGCTCTCGGCGTCACTCGAGGCGAAACGCAGGAAGCCCTCCGCTTCGCCAGGCGCATGATCGCCCGCAAGTTCGGCCTGCCCGACCCGGCCCTGAGCCAGCGGCTCGAACACCTGAGCGTCGAGCAACTCGAGGCCCTCGGTGAGGCCCTGCTCGACCTCGCCTCGGTGGCCGAACTCGAGGCCTGGCTCGAGCGTATCGAAGGCTGATCACTCCTCCAGGCCGGCGTCCTCGTCGAGGTCGAGCAACACGTGCGGGGTCTTCCGCGTCAGGATCTCGTGCTCGACAAGCAGGTTCACGAGTTGCTTCCCGCTCATGAGCGCCACGGGGACCGCATTCGCGCGCTGGGCTTCCTCGCGCGCCCCGGAACTGAAATCCCCCGTCGAGATGATGAGCCCCTGCTCGTGGGTCCCGAGGCTCCCGCGGACCTGCTGCACCGTGGGCGCGTGGATGTTGGCCTTCCATCGCTTCACCTGCACGGCCATCCGCGTGCGTATGACGTCGCCGACGACCAGGGTCCCGCGCACGTCGATGCCACCATCCGCGCTACGGGACGTCACCTCGACCTCCTCGAAACCGATCGCCACCAGCAAGCGCCCGACCAGGATCTCGAACCGGGTTGGATCCAGAGCGAACAACCGCTCGTGAAGGCGATCGCGGGTCTCGGCATTCCGGTGGTCGATGAGGTCTGCCAGGGTGCTCTCGCGCTTCGGGCCGGCAGTCGCCAGCCCGATGAGGCCCCGGCCCGGTCGCGTGAACCGAGGAGTCTGCCCCCGTTTCTGGTCCCGGGCCGTTTCGTTGATGACTGCCGCGTTCAGGGTTGCTGCCGGAGTCTGGCCGCTGGTCACGACGAGGCCCAGTTCGAGCGCTTTCTCGGCGATCGCCCGGTAGTGCATCGGCTGACCGTCGCCGTACTGCGTGAGGATGAGTTCGGCGGCATCCGTGAACGACATCCGGTCAGTGGGGGCCGCGACGATGGGGTCGTCCGCGACCTTGCCTGGCCCCTTCGCGCGAGAAGCGACCTCCGGGAGGCCCCATGCCCGCAAAGCGAACATCCCGGGTGCCGTGCGCTGGAAGCGCGAGGCAGCCCCCCACTTCTTGATGTCCACCGCCAGGTACGCATGGATGGACTGCTCGGGGACCCGCGCCGTGGTGGACCAGATTTGCCGGTCCAGGATGCGTTGCGTGATCGTCCGGCAGTCGAGCGGTTCGCCCGCCTCGGTCAGGACGGCGACGATGGCTTCCAGCGCGGTCATGGGCTAGGTGCACTCCTCGCATCTTAAACATGTGCTGATATGGCTCACCTCGGACTCACGGTCAGGGGGGCTGCCGATTCTGTCACGCACTTGCGCTTGACTGCGAAACAGCACCGAAACCTTCACTCATGGACCTGTTGCCATAAATTTGGTAAAATATCATCAAAACATGAATACAACCGTTACAAAACCCCGCAAAAGTCAGGGAGGATGTGTCAATTTTCAAATCTCGAAAAAATTTCGAATCGCCGCTTATCAGCGGCTCGATCAGATGACCAGATAACAGATTTCCAGATTTCAGAACCGGAGGACCGGGCGGAACCCGACGATGCCGAGGGAGCCCGAGCGCGCGCTGATCAGGTGGAGGTACCAGACCCCGGCGTTCGAGCCGAGGTTCCAGTGGCCGCCGCGCAAGGATGCTGTTAATGAACCGTTATTAGGATAGAAGGTGTCTCCCCCGAAGGCTGACGTGCTTCCCCCGGTGCTCGCAGGCACCCCGTATCGACGCAACCGCGCATCCGTGCTCAGGGAAGAAATGCGTCCGTCGCCAGGCATCGACACCCCCGTGTCCGTCCCGTTCACCGTGTAACGGTTCGACCCATTCGCCCCACCCAGCGTCGCCGTCCACTCCCACACGTTCCCGTTCAGGTCGTACACACCGGCCGTCGTCCCCGTGTGAGTCGTCAGGTTCACCTCTCCCGACCAGCCGGATCGCGTCCCGCTGCCCGTCAGCGCCCGGTCATCCCCGGAATCGATCGGATCGTCCACGAACCGGATCTGGCTGTCGTCCACGTCACTCAGCGAACCGTTGTTGTTGCCGTGCAGCGTGACGCCCCGGATCATCGACCACACCGCCAGGGCCGTCCACTCGTCGTCCGTCATCAGGTGGCAAGCCGGGTGGTACTCCGCGCAGGCAGCCTTCGCCTGGTCCCAGTTCACGTTCGTCCAGGGGACGCAGAACGGGGACACCTTCAGCGTGCTGGACGACCCAGTCGTCGCCTCCGACCCGATCGACGCACTTCCGGGAACCGCATCCGCGTGGCTCGCC
>JBIIHZ010000292.1:0-3635 GCA_044235265.1 Candidatus Sericytochromatia bacterium | reverse complement strand
GCAGGGCGAACTTGAAACCGGTCTGGAGGGCCGTTCCGTACCCCATGTTGATGGGGTGAGAGACCACGTGGACCCCGGCGGAGATCGCCAGATCGCGGGTGCGATCGGAGGAACCGTCATCGATCACCAGGATGTCGACCTCCGGGACCTCGCGACGGATGTTCCCGATCACGCGCAGGATGTTGTTTTCCTCGCAGTAAGCCGGTATCAGGACCAGGGTCTCCGCCCGGGTCGCGAGAACCGGCGTCGTTTCTGTCGCGGGAACGGTCATGGAACTCCTCGGACGGTGACGCCGAAACCATCAGATGATAACACGGTCCCCGATGGGGGCCGACTCAGGAGGGCGATCCGGGATGGATGCCGCGATCCGGCTCTCCCAGGACCTGGCTGGCGATGCGTGCGAGACCGACGCCCGTCACGAGGACGGCAACTCCCAGCAACCCCGCGGCGATCCCGTGCTTGAGAATCACGGGTTTCCACTGGCCGAGTCGGGACACGAGATGAATCGCGTCGGGCCGGCGAACGAGCTCCCAGCCCAGCCACGTCACCCAGGCCCCGACGGCCCCGACCCCCGCCACGAGGGCGGCTTTCCAGAGCAGGTGACGGACATCAGACATAGAACCTCCCGAGGATGAGGATCCCCGCGGCCGTATTGAAGAGGCAGCCGAGCGTGGCCAGTACCACGGCCACCAGGCGACGACGAGGCTCGGGCACCCAGGAGAGGCAGCCGGTGAAGACGACCCAGGCGATCATCGCCCAGACCGGGAGCAGGTAGCGCCCCTGGAGCATCACCTTCTCGCCGTGCGAGTAGAGCTGGTAGCCGCCGAGGATGAGCAGGGCCCAGTATCCGATGCCGAGCCCCCACGCGACGACATGGAAGGGACGGGAAGGCACGGTCCCGCGCCGGTAGCCGACCCACGAGCCCGCGGCCCCCACCGCGACGAGGGCACCGAGGACGCCGTAGACGGGATCCGCGAACACGGTGTCGAGCCACCCGAAGGCGGCCCAGAACATCGTGTTGACCATGTGCGCCATCGTCCGCCCCTGGAATCCCCACAGGACGGCGTTGAAGTACCAGTTGAAGTCGCAGGGAGTCGCGGGAAGCGGAGGCAAGGCTGCTCCCCGCCAGGCCTGGAACGCATTCCACCCGAGGTAAGCCGCGGCGACCACCCCACCGTAGAGACCGAGGGCGATCGCCGCCCGTCTCACCCCCGGGCGCTGGAGCCACAGCTGGATAGCCAGGCACGGCGGAACCAGGACGGCAAAGGGCAACATCTGGACCTTGGTCAGCATGCCCAGGGCGACGACCAGGGCCAGTCCCGCGACACGGCGGACCGAGACCCCCTGGCGCCCGATCCGGGCCAGCAGCCAGCTGGCGACGGTACACAGGGCGATGACGAGCAGGTCGTTGTTGACGGCGGCCCCCATCATCGAGAGCATCGGCTGCATCCCCACGAACAGCGCGAAGCAGGCAGCGAGCCCGGCCGTCAGACCGAGTTCGAGGGCCATCGCGCCGGCAGCCCAGGTCGTGACGACCACGAGAACGACCGAGATCAGCCGGATCGCGAACACCTGGTCGACGATCGTCCCGCCGGCGAAGAGGTGGTAGGGCACGCGTGCGAGCGCGTAGTACAGCGGTGGGTAGGTCGCCGCCGAGGAGTTGCCATCCTTCAGACGCCCCAGCCGGGGCCCGTCTCGCAGCTCCGCCTCCCCGGGGCCGTCCTCACCGTCCATGAAGGGCTGACGGACGTCGGGATGGAAGGTCACGTCGCGAAAGGCCGTCCACTTCTCGGTGTGAGCGGCTTCCTCGGAGGGTTCGTTCTGGGGGCGATCGCGCGTGGCGCGGGGGAGATGGCCGCTCTCGGCCCAGTACTGGACATAGGCGAAGTGAGCGGGTTCGTCGGGAATCTGCCAGATGGGCATGAGGGCCCACCAGGCCAGCTGCTTCACCAGGACGATGGCGAGGACCCACGCCAGGGGGGGATCGAGCCGAAACCGGCGAGAAGCGGACATGCAACGATTATAGCCGGGATGCGCACACGACGGGTGATACAATGGAACTCCCGATCAGGAAGGCCCGAGACGTCCGTGAGTCACCCCGTCTTCAGCATCGTCGTCCCCATCTACAACGAGGAAGAGGTCCTCCCCGAGCTGTACCGGCGCCTCACCGGCGCGATGGACGCCCAGGGCGAAACCTACGAGCTGGTGTTCGTCAACGATGGCAGCCGGGACCGCTCCCTCGAGCTCCTGCGAGCCCTCGCGGACGGGGACTCCCGGCTCAAGGTCATCGACTTCGCCCGGAACTTCGGGCACCAGGCCGCCATCACCGCCGGGATGGAGCTGGCCACCGGGGACGCCGTCGTCGTGATCGACGCGGACCTCCAGGACCCGCCCGAGGTCATCGCGCGGCTCGCCGAGAAATGGCGCGCGGGCTACGAGGTCGTCTATGCCGTCCGCGAGAAGCGTCAGGGCGACTCCCTCTTCAAGCGCTCCACGGCCGCGGCGTTCTACCGGCTGTTGCGCCGCGTGACGTCCGTGGACATCCCCCTCGACACCGGAGACTTCCGGCTGATGGACCGACGGGCCATCGAGGCCTTCAAGGGGTTGCGCGAGCGGCACCGGTTCGTGCGCGGCCTCGTGAGCTGGATCGGCTTCCGCCAGACCGGCGTGTCTTTCGTCCGCGACGAGCGCCACGCGGGGGTCACGAAGTACCCGCTCCGGAAGATGCTCAAGTTCGCCTTCGACGGACTCACGAGCTTCTCCTTCGCCCCGCTGCAACTGGCCACCTATTCGGGCTTCGTCACGGCCTTCACGGCCTTCCTGGGCATCCTCTGGGTGGTGTGGGTCAAGCTCTTCACGACCGAGGCGCTACCCGGCTGGGCCTCGCAGATCGTGTGCACGCTGCTGCTCGGAGGCATCCAGCTGATCTCGCTCGGCATCATCGGGGAGTACATCGGCCGCATCTACGACGAGGTCAAAGGGCGTCCGCTGTACATCACGCGCGAGATCCTCGGGAGCGCGTCCCGGACCGACACGCCCCGGGCACCCGGCCCCGAGCCGGGGGTGAGCTTTCCCCATGCCTGAAACCGCCGAGAGCACCGAGGCGGTGACAAAGGCCGTCCCCACACATGCCTCCTCACTGGACCCCTTGTCCCGGCGCTCCTCCTGGGCCCACCTCGGCATCCTGGTCGCGACCTGCGTGGCCTTCGCCCTGGTCTGGGGCACGGGGCTCCTGCTGTTTTTCCACCCCGGGGAGGTCGACTGGAGCCATCTCGAACGCCTGCCCCGACCGGTGCAGGATGCTTACACCAACGGGCTCTATGCCTTCTTGCCCGTGGCCGTCGCCTGGTTCTGGAAAGGCCTCGAACGTCGGACCTGGCGTGACCTGGGGCTCCGCTTCGTCGGCAAGGACCTGCTGGAAGGTCTCGTGGGCGGGGTGGGCTGCATCGTGCTGACGTACGGCCTCGCGATCGCCCTGGGATGGACGACCTGGCGGCCACCGGGGCTCTGGCCCTGGCGCGACACGGGACTGGCCGTGCTGGCCGCCCTCCTGATGGGGCTGGTGGAAGAAGGGGTGTTCCGGGGCATCGTCCTCCGGACCCTGCTGCGCGACCAGCCGCCCGGTCGGGCGATCG
>JBIIHZ010000291.1:0-3644 GCA_044235265.1 Candidatus Sericytochromatia bacterium | reverse complement strand
CAGGTGCCCCGTCAGGCCGGCAGCGAGCAGCCCGAGGGTAGCCAGGCGAGGACCGGTCCTGTTCGTCACGCGCACCTCCGCGGCTCACCGCTCATATCCCGCGGATGCATACCCGCGCGCCCGGATCCTTCACCTTCGAACACCCCCGTGACGACATCACGTCTTGAAATCAAGCAGGGCATCTTCTAACATTGGCGCGACCCCTCTGGCGAAGGAGGCGCGCGTTGTCCCATCCTGCCTGGCTTCCGGTCCTGGCTCTCGTCGGCACCCTGGCGTCCCTGCTCGAACCCCGCGAGCCCGCCCCGTCGGAGGCACCCGGAGCGGGGCGGCAGTTGCCTCGAGGAGGGGTGCTCGCTCTCGCGTTCACCCTCGGGATCGTGGCTCTTGCGATCGTGCCGTCAGGCGAGCGGAGCTGGGCGGCGCTGGCCGGTCTTGTGGCGGGCCTGGGCCTGGGATACGGCTGTGCCAGTCGGATTCCGGCCATCCGGACCACGGGCGGCACGCTGGCGATCGCCGTGCTGGCCTCCCTCGTGGGTCCCACCCCGCTGGTGACGTCCTACGCCCACCTGGGGCTGGTCGCGGGGGTCTCGGGCATGGCCGTCCTCGCCTGGCTCGGGCGTGCCGCGCGCCTGGACGAGATCGTGCAGGCGGCGAGCGCCACCTCGGCCCTCGCGCTGGCAGCCATCTGGGCCGACCGGGCGCTCTCGGGTGCGGGCCTCTGGGCCCTCGCGGCGGGCGGCCTCGTCGTGACGATGCGAGTCCTCGTGGCGCGCCAGGCCACTGGCCTCGCCCCCCTCCTGCTCGTGCCGATGGTCGCACTGGCCACCATCCCGCCCGGCCTGTGGCTCCTGAGCCTGCCTCCCTCCGGCTGGCTGACTCCCACCCTGGGAGTCTTGCTCGCGGCGATACTCGGGCTACTCGCGAAGGCTCCGGGGACGTCGGGGCTGACCCGCTGGGCCCCGCTGCTCGCGATCGGGGGTACGGCCTTCCTCGTGACGCGCCTGCTCGGGATGCCCGGGCTCGCGCTGACGGCTGCCGCCATGGTGCTCGCGAGGCCCCGCCCGGGTCGTGCCGCCGACTGGGTGGCGATCGCCGCCGGAGCCCTGGCCCTGCGCGAGACCGTCCAGATCCTGGTGGATCGCACCTACCTGCACGCGAGCGGGATCGACCTGACGCACCCGTATGCCTTTGCCAGCCTCGTGGCCGGCCTGGCCCTCACCTGGACGATGACCCGGCCCGAGACGCGCCGGGTCCGGTGGATCCCCTTGCTGGTCCTGCTGGCGCCGACGACGGGGCTCTTGTTTCATGGCGAGGCGCTCGCGGCGTGCATGGCGGGCATCCTGGCCGGCACCCTGGTCCTCGGGCTGGGCGGCCTGCCAACACGGCACAGCCGCGCCCTGGGGTCGTTCGCGACGCTGTTCGGGGCGATCGCCCTCTGGAGCGCGCCCTGGCTGCTGGCCATGCGGGATGTCCCGCGCCTTCCGCGCCTGGTCGTCTGGGTCGGCCTGATGGGCCTCCTGGCCGCGGGCACCCTCTGGCCGGACAGGGCCTCGCGCTGATGTCCCCCGTCCTGGCCCTGCCACCCGGCCCTTCCCCCGACGCGGCGCTCGAACGTCGAACGGCGCGCCTGGAGGCGGCAGCCCGGCGCGCCCTGGAGGGTCACGGCGGCGAGGTGCTGGCCGTGGACCGCGCCTCGGGGCATCTCATCGCCCGGATCTGGCCGGGGACGGCGTGGACGCTTCATCCCGTCGGCTCCCTGGCCAAGCTCGTGACGGCCAGGGCCATCACCCGGTCCTGGACCGGAGCCTGGTCGGCCACCTGGACGTGCCCGGGAGCGCCATGCTGGCGCGCCCACGGACAGATCGATCTGGCCGGGGCCCTGGCCCACTCATGTCGCGTCCCCCTCGCGGCAGCCGGCGAGCGCCTCGGTCCGCAGGCCCTGGTCGGGGCCTTCGAGGATGCCGGGTTCGACATCCCCCCGGTGACGGCACTCGCCGGGCGGCCTCCCGGAACCCTCGGCAGAATCGCGACCGGGGAAGACCCGCGGGTCCGCGCCGACTCGGAGCACGTGGCCCGCTTCGTGCGCCGTCTCGCCGCCGAACCGGGGCCCTGGCAGCCGGCGCTCGCCCGGGCCGTGCAGGAGGGAACGGGGCGCCTGGCCCGCATCCCGGGAGCGGACATCCGGGGAAAGACCGGCACCGTCGAGGTGCCGGGGGATCGTCTGCGCCGCGACGGCTGGTTCGCGGGCTACTCGGAGCGACTGGTGGTCGTGACCCGGATCCCCGGTGCCACGGGCTTCGCCGGCGCCGCCCCCGCAGCCGGGGCGGTGTTCCGGGCGGATCGCCCCTGAGGGCCGCCGGATGTTCGCCGAGGCCGCGACCGCGGCGGTGCACCTCCTCGAGGGCCGACTATCCGCCGCGGTCCTGGTGGAAGCCCACGGGACCGGTCGTACCGCGCTCCGGGCGCGCGCGGGAAGGGTCCTGGACGGCTCCGGTGCCCCGACGGAGGTCTGGGAAACCCCGGAGGGAGGCTTCCGGATCCGGCTCGCCCGCGGCACCTGGAGGCCCTATCCCGGGAGTCTCCGGGTCACGGCCCGCGGCGATACGCTGCACCTCGAGAACCGGGTGTCGCTCGAGACCTACGCCGCCGCGGTGGCCCGCTCGGAACTGGGGCCGGGCGCCCCACCCGAGGCCCTGGCGGCGCAGGCGGTCCTGGCCCGCACGCTCATCCGTCACGGGGCGGCCCATCCGGACGGGATCCCCTGCGACCTGGCCCACTGCATGGTCTATGCCGGCGCGCCGGATGCCGGAGCCCGGCGGGCGGTGGCCCGCTCGGCCGGCTGGGTCCTGGGCGGGGCCGGGTACCCGCCCACGCCCTGGTGTCACGCCTCCTGCGGAGGCCACACGGCGACGACCGGCGCAGGCGCAGGCATCCTGGCCGTGAGCCCGGGCGTGCCCGACCCGGGTTGCCGTTCGGATACGTGGGAGCGGCATCTCTCCCGGGCCTCGCTCGGTCGGGCGCTCGGCAAGCCCGGCATGCGCCACCTGAGCATCCGGGATCGGGATCCCGCGGGCTGGGTCTCGAGCCTCGAGGTGGACGGGACGGTCATGTCCGTCTCGCGGTTCACGAGGGCAGTGGGCCGGACCATCGGCCGGGGGGCCTGGCCGAGCACCCGGTTCGAGGTGACCGCCACCGGGACGGACTGGGTCATCCGCGGACGCGGCCGGGGGCACGGACTGGGCCTCTGCCAGACCGGCGCGATCCGCAGGGCCCGGAGCGGGGAGAGCTGGCGCGCGATCCTGGAGGCCTACCTGCCCGGGACCCGACTGTCCCGGGAGGGCCTGGCCAGGCACGACCGGGAGCTCGTGCTCGAGATCGCGCGCACGGCCGTCGAGCGCCACCTGCACGGTGGAGCTCACTGGCACCCCGACCCGGCGGACCTGCCCGCCTGGCTGCGCGAGCCCGGCGGCGCCTTCATCACCTACACGATCGCGGGCAGGACCCGGGCCTGCTGGGGACGACTCCAGGGCGAGGAGCGCTCCCGGGCCGACGAGATCGCCGA
The DNA here is from genome assembly GCA_044235265.1 of Candidatus Sericytochromatia bacterium. Taxonomy (GTDB): domain Bacteria; phylum Cyanobacteriota; class Sericytochromatia; order S15B-MN24; family UBA4093; genus JAYKJE01. The sequence continues at coordinate 82 of JBIIHZ010000291.1, read as the reverse complement.
GACGGCGATCGCCACGCTCACGCGGGACCGGCGGCATCCTCCCCTCCGGTCCGGAGAGTGGCCCGCGGTACGGATCCAGGTC
>JBIIHZ010000290.1:0-3646 GCA_044235265.1 Candidatus Sericytochromatia bacterium | reverse complement strand
TTGCCGTACCAAGGTACGAGTTCATGGGCTCTGAGGCCGGCCGTTCCCCCGAGCCAGCAGGTCACGAGTTGCAACTCGGGCCAGGCCAGGTGAGGCGTGAGCCGGTCGTGACGTTCGAGAAGGCGTGTCAGTTCCCGAGCGCGCGTCGGGACGGGCCGGCACGCGGCGGCGAGCGTCTCCCGCACACCGCGTGGATCCGTTCCGGGGGCCTCGATGACGTCGAGGTCCTCGACGCGAGACATCCCGTCATGCATCGTCCGGAGCAGCCACTCCGCCTCGCCGGCGAGCGTGCTCGCGAGCACCAGCAGCGTGGTCGGATTCGGGGTGCCGATCGTGGTCAGGTTGCGCCCGAGCGCGAGCAGCAAGGTCACCTTGCGGCGGGTCGCGGCGTCCCGGATGAGGGAGACCTCGTAGGGCAGGGCCTGCTTGCGACGGATCAGGGCCGGCATCCGCAGGGCCGTGAGGCCCGACAGGGCCCCCCAGGGAATTCCCCCCGGCGTGAGCCCCTCGTGGGCAGGACTGACGATCGTGAGGAGGTGCCCCGAGAGCTGTCGCGGGTGTTGCCTGAGACTGCGCACGATCCACTGCCGCATCAGGGCGGCCATCTCCTCGCGCCACGAGACCGTCACCGGAACGTGCTTGGGCTCGGACGTGGTCCCGCTGGTGCGGTTGAACAGGATCACGGGCTCGGACGTCAGCACCCGGGATTCTCGCTGCTCGATCCGACGGATCCAGGGGCTCAGGGCAAGGTGGTCACGGATCGGGACGGCCGAGCGGAAATCGGCCATGGTCCGGACGCGGTCGAGCCCGTGTTCCTGACCGAATCGCGTGTCCCGCAGGCGAGCGAGCAGGCGTGCGAAGACCTGGGCCTGGGCTGCCCGCGGATCGGCCAGGGCTTCCACGAATTCACGCTGTTGCCGCGCCTCGCGGATGGCCAGTAGGGTCGCCGTCACGTCCACATCAGGACTCCCGACGCCAGCGTGCCAGGCGTTCGGCGAGCACGTCCACCCCGAGGCCCGGTCCCGTCAGGCGTGGCCCCCGGCCGCCATGTCCGAAGCGGATCGTCTGGGCCGTCAGATCCTCGTTGAGGAGCAGGGTCCCGAACGAGCCCTCGACGGCGAAAACCTCCGGGAGGTGAGCGGCCAGATGCCGGCCTGCAGCCGACAGGATGGCCGTTTCCCCCACCTGGGCACCGATCTGGACTCTCACGCCCGCCTCGAGGGCCGTGAGGGCGAGGCGTCTGGCCCGGACCAGCCCCCCCTGCTTCGAGATCCGCACGTTCAGGATATCGACGGCCTTCGTCTCGATGAGGCGCGCTGCATCGGCCTCGGTCACGACCGACTCGTCGACCATGACCGGGATGCTCGTTCTCCGCCGCAGGTCGGGCAGGTGCCCATCCTGGGCCACGGGAAGCGGCTGCTCGACGCTCGCGATCGCCACCTCCTCGAGCGCCTGCAGACGCTCCGTGGCCGTCTCCAGATTCCACGCGGCATTGGCATCCAGTCGCAGCCGGATGTCGGGCCCCAGGGCTGCCCGGACGGCTTTCACGCGCGCGACGTCCCCGTCGTCACCCACCTTGATCTTGAGATCCTTCAAGCCCAGGTGGACCATCTGCATGGCCAGTTCGACCGTGCGGGTTGGATCCGTGCTGGTGAGCACGCCCGAATAGATGACCGGGTTCCGGACCGCAGGCAGGATCTCACCGAGCGAGATACCCGAGCGTCTCAGCGCCAGGTCGAGGATCGCGACCTCGAGTGCGGACCTGGCCGCGTGGGCGGCCCGTACCCCGGGATCGGCAGGCAGGTCGCCGAGAAGCGCGTCGATCGCCTCGAGGTCCGAGACCCCGTGAACATCCGGCCAGTCGAGGTGCAAGAGACGTTCGAGTCCGGACTCCGACAGCGACATCAAGACCGACTCCACCGTCTCGCCCGTGACGTACGGGCGCGGCAGGCCCTCACCGTGGCCCGCGAGGCCGTCCGCATCCTCGACACGGACGACGATGGCATCGCTTCCGGCCCGATCGTGCAGATGATGACGAAACCCCTCGCGGAACGGGATCGCGAGCGGATGCACACCGATGCGGGCGATCCGGAAGCTCACATCGTCGCCCCGGCGCCCGTTTCGGCCCAGTCGAGGTACCGGGCCAGGAAGACGTTGCCCCGGAGCGCCATGTCGATCAGCATCCAGGCCTCGTCATCCGGGATCCGGTGGTGAGCCGCGAAGGCCGCGACGTGCGAGAAGCCTTCCTCGGCATGCTGGAGGTCCACCTCCGAGTGGTGATGGAACCAGCCGAGCGCGTCCGGAGGCCAGCCCCCGTGGGCCTCGAGCAGGGCCGCGAAGCGCCCCGTGGTCCGGGCCAGGAAGTCCTCGAAGGCGACGACCTCGACCAGCCCCGAAAATCCCAGGTCGCGTAGCGAGCCGTGAAGCAAGGGTTCCTGGACCCGGGTGTCCAGGTCGGACAGCGCTTCGGCCTCCCAGGTGTCGAGGTGAGGTCCGAGGGCTGCAAGCCGGAGCCCCTCCCGGAGCATGTCCGCGTGAGAAGGCTCGCCCTCGTGTTCTCCGAGCTCCTCGAGCATGTTGTCGCGGAGCGCCTCGAAGGCGGACGGTGGCGAGACCGCGACGAGAAAGGCCAGGAAACGGGCCGAGTGCAGGTGCGTACGGGCGATTCGCCCCGCCAGGCGCACGTAGGCGCTTGGCGGGGCCGTACCGGCTTCCATGGCCTGAAATGTCGGGTGGGCGAGGAAGGCTTCTCGATCGCGCATGAGGCGCTCCCGGAGGCGGATGACGAGATTCAAGGTCGCTGCTCCGTTCGCGTGTCGCCATGCGCATACCCGATGGGAGAGCAATTTAACTGAGCTTTCCGCTCCGGCGGCCTGCGAAAAAAGTATCGAGCTGGTACCTGCATGCGGCTTCGTCGATCCCGGCGAGGACCTCGATCCCGGTGCGGGCGAGCGGCCCCGCGACCAGGTCGAGCACCGTGCCGGCCGCCCCTACCTTCGGATCGAGAGCCCCGTAGACCAGGCGGTCGACCCGGCTCTGGGCGATCGCCCAGGCGCACATGGGGCACGGTTCCAGCGTCACGTAGAGGGTGCAGCCGGAAAGTCGCCAGCGACCGAGGGCCCTGGCCGCGTCACGGAGTGCGACGATCTCGGCATGACCCGTCGGGTCGGGAACCGCTTCCCGCAGGTTATGCCCCCGACCCACGATGCGCCCGTCGAGTACGACGAGCGCGCCAACGGGCACGTCACCTGCGGCGGCGGCCCTGTCGGCTTCCTCACGGGCGATCGCCATCCAGTCGCGGTGGCTCATCCGGGTATCGGGTCAGGGACGACGCGGTCCGGACTTGCGAGGGCCCGTACCCGGACCCTTTCCGGGACCACGACCGGGGCCCTTGCCAGGTCCCTGACCAGGTCCTTTCCCCCGGGAAGCCGGACGGTCGCCCTGGGGGGCACCCTCGCCGCGGGGGCGGTAGGGCCGTGCCGGACGCTCGCCCTGGGGCGCACCCTCACCGCGGGGGCGGTAGGGCCGTGCCGGACGCTCACCCTGAGGAGCACCCTCCCCGCGAGGGCGGTAGGGCCGTGCCGGACGGTCGCCCTGGGGGACTCCCTCACCGCGGGGGCGGTAGGGCCGTGCCGGACGGTCGCCC
>JBIIHZ010000289.1:0-3661 GCA_044235265.1 Candidatus Sericytochromatia bacterium | reverse complement strand
CCGAGAATCCAGCGAACTCGTGGCCTCGTCCAGCACGAGAATCCGGGGCGCCTTCAGGATGACGCGTGCCAGGGCCAGACGCTGCTTCTCGCCCCCGCTCATCCGGTATCCACGTTCTCCCACGACGGTGTCGTAGCCTTCGGGCAGTGCGACGATGGCCTCGTGCAGGGCCGCCTTACGGCAGGCCTCGACTAGTTCCTCGTCCGTGGCCTCGGGCCTGGCATAGCGCAGGTTTTCCCGGATCGTCGTGTGAAACAGGAAGGGGTCCTGGGTCACGTACCCGATCGCCCCGTGCAGGCTGGCCTGCGTCAGCTCGCGAAGATCATGACCGTCGATCCGGACCGACCCGGATGCGGGATCGAAGAACCGGGCCAGCAGATACGCCAGCGTGCTCTTGCCGGCACCGCTCGGGCCGACGATCGCCACGAACTCGCCGGGGCGGGCCTCGAAGCTCACGTCTTCGAGGAGAGGCTTGTCGGGACGATACCGGAAGGTCACGTTCTCGAAGTGGATGTGACCCTCGGGCGAATCGAGGTCCCGGGCGTGCACGGCATCCACGATTTCGGGTTTCTGGTCGAGGAGCTGAAACAGGCGATCGAAGACGGCAAGCGCCCCCATCACGTTCACGTGGACGTTCGCGAGGGCCGATACGGGCCCGTAGAGGCGTCCCAGGTAGGCCACGAAGGCCACGAGGGTGCCGACCGACAGCCCCTCGCGGATGGCCAGCCAGCCGCCGGCCCCGTAAACCAGGGCGGGCCCCAGCGACGAGAAGAGGGTGAGCGCCACGACGAGCCAGCGCCACAGGAGGGAGCGGCGGATCTGGAGGGCACTGAGTTCCCGGCAGATCTGTTCGTACCGCCGGGATTCACGCTCCGACTGCCCGAAGAGCCGGCGCATCAGGAAGCCCGGGATGCTCATCGCGTCTTGCAGGTAGGCCGTCAGTTCGCCCTTGCGTTCCTGGGAGCGTGACACGATCTCCTGCCGCTTGCGGCCCACGTGGCGGGCAGGCAGGACGAACAGGGGCAGGATCGCCAGGGCGAACACGGCGAGGGGCCACGAGAGCGGGATGAGGACCAGGAGGGTCGTCAGGATCGTCAGGATGTTGCTGGCGATCGCGAGCACGGTGTCCGAGAAGACATCCTGGAGTTCGTTGACATCGTTATGGAGCCGGCTGGTGAGTTCGCCCGGACGCGCGCCCGTGAAGTAGCCGAGCGTCTGGCCCTGCAGGTGTCGAAACAGGTCGAGTCGGAGGTCCAGCATGATGGCCTGGCTGATCCGCTCGTCCAGGTAGGTCTCGAGCACCCCCAGCAGACCCACGACGACCGGGACGACCACCATCCCCGCACACAGCCAGCCCAGCAGTCCCAGGTTCTTTTCGGGAAGCGCATGGTCCAGCAAGGCCCGGAGCAGGAGCGGGGGCACGAGACCGAGGCTCGCGGAGGTCGCGATGACGGTCAGGCTCCCCAGAGCCCAGCGGGTATGGGGACGGAAGGTCCGCGCGATCCGGATCACGTGAGCACGGTTGATCGGGGCCTTCTCGGCGCTCGCGCCGATGTTCCAGGCACCGTACAGGCTGCTTCCGCCGCCGAGCATGCAGGGCGTCCTTTCGAAGATTGCACCGATAGCCGCTAGAATATACGAGTCTACGGCAATCCGGCGGGAGGTGGGGATTGGTGCTATGGCTCCTGGGGGCAGGGTTCATCGGGTTCCTGGTGTGGATCGGGGTCGCCGCGGCCCAGGATCCCGAGGCCGGGTTCGGTCCACGTGACCTTCCGACGCTGATCCGGATCCGGCCCTCGTTTCTGGACGTGCGCCAGGCCGAGGTCTACGAACTCGTCGCCGAACGCATCGCGCACCGAGGCTTGCTTCTGTTCCCGCGCGTGCTCATCTCGACGATCTTCGATGCGGGCCGGATCACTCCGACGGGGTGGCACCGGATGCGCAACAATCCGGTCGACTTCGTCCTCGTCCGGGCGCGCACGTTCGAGCCCGTGGCGTTGATGGTGCTCGAGGGCATGGCCAGGGGGCATTACCTCGAAGAAGAGAACCGTCAGATGAAAGAGGACGCGATCATCGAATCGGGTTTACCGATGCTCAAGATCGGCGTCGCCCCCGACCGGTCACTGGGTGACTCGGCCGAGGGCGTGCTCGAATGGCTGGATAGGGTCGTGTTACCCGCGGCGGGTTACTCCGAGGGGAGCAGGACCCAGGTGGACTTGTTGTAGTCGAAGAACACCATCGACCGACGGATCTTGCTGCCCAGTTCTTCGTAGGGGACGAAAGGTTCGGCGGTCGAGACTTCCTTCGTCTCGGCCGTGGTTCCCACGCAGTAACGCTCACCGTTCAGCTCGAACAGCGTCATGACGAGAGTCTTCTGCTCACCATCGACGAACCAGAGCTTGTTGTCCGCGACCTTGTAGGTGCCGCTCTGGCCCTGCGCAGCCAGTTCCTGGCTCCAGGCCTCGGCCAGCGAATCGTCCCACGAGAACACGTCATGACCGCAGTAGCGGTTGTCGTCCAGGAGCTTCGTGACGACGAAGATCCGGGCCTGGCCGGCGGGATCGAGCTCCTGGACGAGCATGCCGGGCTTCAAAACGTGACTCTTGGAATTCAAGGGGCCTCCTCATGATGGGGCGCTGGACGGTCCGGACGGATTGGCCGCTTGCGCCAGGTTTCGATTCTGCCAGCGGGGGACCGACACCCATCCTGGGCGAAAGTCAGGCCCGGCCATCAGGCCAGAATGGACAGATTTCCCGGTGCGACCTTCGCAATTCCGGGACGGCTCCGGGTCTGACGTTTCGACGTCCGACTGGCTTCCCACTCTCATTATAGCGTCCCGTTCTCGCGACTTGCGTGATGTACATAACTTGTCACCTGTGATCCACGCGCTTTTCCGGGGCAGGCAAGCGGATTTACCATGGAGAGACCTCAAGAGGAGCGATCGCCATGACTTCCACCATCCGGATCAAGGCATTCCACGCCACAGAAGCAGGGCTGGACTGGTTGCACGACGTCCCGCTCGGACGCTTGCCTGAGGCGATTCACACCCGCCTCGAGGAAGCCCGGGCAGCAGCCCTCCAGGATGGGTACCAGAAGGGTTACGCCGTTGCTGCCTCCGATCTCGAGAATCGCCACCAGCGGGCACTCGAGGAACGGCTGGCCGAGGTCGAGACCGGGCTCGAGGTCCGCGTGGCCGAGCGATTGCAACATGAACGGGCCCGTCTCGAGCAGCACGCGCGGCAGCAAGAAGACATGCGGAAGCAGGAGTGGGCCGAGCGTGAGGCGCGCGAGCTCGCCGAGCGTGCGAGGTCGTTCGACAGGCTCGTCGCCGATCGCGAGCGGCAGATCGAGGAGCGGCTGCGCCGGGAGATCCTGGCCGAATCCGCTGCTCAGGCCGAGCAGCGCCTGAAGGCCCTCGAGGATGCCTACGAGCGGGGGCGCCGGGATGGCGCCCAGAAACCGACCGGCCGGTCCGGGACCGTCCCCGTGGAGACTGCCCCGGGCACGCGAGAGGTGTCACCATCCGGCGCGCCGGGATTCGAGGCCGAGCGGCTGGAATCCATCCGCCGGCAGGCCTTCCAGAACGGATATGACCAGGGCTTGCAGCGCGGACGCCTCGAGGTCGAGGCACGTCAGGACATCCGCCTGCAGGAGGCCCGTC
>JBIIHZ010000288.1:0-3663 GCA_044235265.1 Candidatus Sericytochromatia bacterium | reverse complement strand
TGCCCTCGTCGAGGCCCTGCATGGCAAGCCGGCCCCTGATTACAGCTACCGCTTCTCTCGCGAGATGTTCCAGAACTTCACGTTCAATCACCTGGAAGGGAACCAGGTGGCCGTCCGGATGGCCGTTCCCTACGGAGTCGAGGCCTGGCGTGGCACCCTGACCCAGCTGGGGCTCCTGCTGCCGATGTCCGCGCTGACGGGAGTCGTGTCGGAGACCGACCTGCGCCGAGCCGCCGATCGCACCGCCGGCATCCTCTGGAGCGAGGCGAGCAAGATCGGCCAGGAGACGAGCATCGAGATGAAAAACGGAGTCCCCGAAGGGCGCTGAGCACGTCCACTCGCGATCGCCATCTCATGAAGAAGGCCCCGCCTCCGGAATCCGGAGACGGGGCCTTCCTCTGTCAGCCGGAGACCGGACCTACAGGAGGTTCTCGGAGTTCAGCAGGAACGGCACCGCGTCGCGGATGTCGTCCAGGCCGAGGATGAACTGCGCCACGCGGGCCATGCCGACACCGGCACCCGAGTGGAGCGGGACGTCCTTGTCGCGGTGGGCATCGAGGTACCAGGCGAAGTCCTCGTCCTTGCCACCCAGCTCGATCAGGCGATGGTACATCGGGCTGGTCTTGAGCCGCCGCTCGATCGTCTCGAGCTCGTGCTCGCGCTCGGCCGCTCCGGCCGACTCGCCCGCCTTGGGCAGCAGCAGGTCGGTCGAGTTCACGAGGCGCGGATCCTCGGCATTCTGCTTCATGTTGAAGAACTTGATAGGCAGCGGGTAGTGGGTGAGGAACATCGGGCCGAAGCGCTCGGTCAGGAGCCGCTCGTGGTTGGCCTTGAGGTCGTCACCCCACTCGAGATCCGGGAAGTCGGGCTTGAGCGCCTCGACGGCCTCGGTGTAGGTGATGCGCTTGAATGCGAGGTCCGTGAGGTCTTCCGGCTTGCGACCGAAGAGGGCGAGCTCTTCGGCACAGTCGGCCGCGACCTGCTCGGCGGCACCCTTCACGATGCCCGTGAGGTTCCCGATCAGCTCGTCGAGGCCCCCGACGTGCTCGATCTCGAAGAGCGAGAACTGGCAGAGGTGACGGTCATCGGCCTCCGGCTCCATGCGGAAGCTCTGGATCTCGGCGTAGACCTTCTTGAGGCTGGGCGTGATGAGCTCGAGGTACAGCTGGTCGCTCTGGGCCAGGTAGGCCTGCTTGCCGAAGTAGTCGAGCTTGAAGAGGGTGTCGATGTTCTCGCAGGCGCCCGTCACCCCCACGATCTGGGGCATGTTGTGCACGCCGATGAAGCCCTGCGATTCGACATAGCGGCGCGCACCGCGAAACATGGCGTCCCAGACGCGGATCAGGGCCATACGGCGGGGACCCTGGAGATCCTGGCCGGTAACCGGGGCTTTTGTGTTCTCCAGAAGCGAGGAAATGGTCACGATGCCTCCATTTTTTCGGATTCAGGTCATTTTATGGATAACGAGGTCATGAATTGGATGCAAAAAAAGGGGAGCCTGACGGCTCCCCGGAAATGACGGCACTCATGGAGAACATGGCCCCGAAGTCGAGAGGAATGCAGGTTTCGCAACCGAATTCCGTTCATCTCGGGTCAGCACCTCCAGAAACGCACCGAGGGTCAATGGTACGGACCGGTGTCCATCCTGTCCACCCCCCTTTCAAGAATTTCTGCAAAATTTCGCGCCTTTGACACGGACACGGGACGACCTTATGATCCTCCCGGTGGTGGGCCCCGACTCGTGCGACCGGAACCTCCACCTCGCCGTCCGAGGAGCTCTCGATGACCGCCTTGCCGACCTCCCCGGAAGTCTCCCCGACCCTTCCTGCAACCGATCGCCGCCCCGTCAGGACCTGGCTCGTGAGCGTCTCGGACAAGACCGGCCTCGCCGAGCTGGTCCGGGGCATCGAGGCCGCGGGGCAGTCGGTCACGTTCCTCTCGACCGGGGGGACCTTCCGCACCCTGGCGGGCCTCCTGTCACCGGAAGGCCCGGTGGAGCTCGTGGCCGTCGAGGACTACACCGGGTACCCCGAGATGCCGGGGGGGCTCGTGAAGACCCTGCACCCCCGCGTCCATGGCGGATTGCTCGCGGATCTCGGATCCGCCGAGCAGGTCGCGTACCTCGAGAGGCACGGGATCCGCCCCATCGACGCCGTGATCGTGAACCTCTATCCCTTCGAGGCGACGCTGGCACGACCGGATTGCACGGCCGAAGAAGCCCGGCAGCAGATCGACATCGGGGGACCCACGATGCTGCGGGCCGCCGCCAAGAATCATCCACGCGTGGCCGTCGTGACCGACCCCGCCGATTACCCGGACCTCCTGGAAGAACTTCGCACCCACGAGGGCACGCTCGGGTCGCAAACGCGCTGGCGCCTGGCAGCCAGGGCCTTCCGCCACGTCGCCGCCTATGACGAGGCGATCGCCCGGTACTTCGAGCGCCAGGTGCCTTCGGCAGACGTGCCGTGAACCTATCGGCACCTCCACGTCCCGTACGCGCCTTCATGGCACCCGTGCGTGGCCAGGTGGCCCTCGGGCCCGGTGTGTTCGAACTCCGCCTGGAGGTCCCGGGGGAACTCCCCGCTCCGGAACCGGGTCAGTTCGTGCACCTGCGATGTGGCCACCTGCCCCTGCGCCGCCCCTTCAGCGTTTACCGCGTGACGCCAGAAACCTGGTCGATCCTGTACCGGGTCCACGGGGAGGGCACGCGCTGGCTCGCCCGGCTCGCCCCCGGTGACGAGGTGGATGTCCTGGGGCCCCTGGGGCGCTCTTTCTCGCCCCCCGGCCCCGGTGAGCGTCTCGCGCTCGTGGGCGGAGGTGTCGGCGTGGCCCCCCTGGCACGCTATGCCGAGACGCATGCCGGCCAGTTCGAGGCCATCGTCCGCATGGGCTTCCGGTCCGCGGAAGACGCCAGCGGGCTGGCCCCCTTCGAGGCGGCGGGGCTCGCCACCGACCTGTACACCGAGGATGGGTCCGCCGGACACGTGGGGCGGGTGACGGAGAATCTCGCCCGAGACCTGACGGGTGGCGGGGTCACCCGCGTGCTCACGTGTGGACCGACCCCCATGATGGCCGCCGTCGCGGCGATCGCCCGGGAACTCGACCTTCCCTGCGAGGCCTCCCTGGAACGCCCCATGGCGTGCGGCATCGGGATCTGCCTCGCGTGCGTGGTCCCCACGCCCGGTGGCGACTACCTGCGCTCGTGCTGCGAGGGCCCCGTCATGGATGCCCGGGAGGTGGCCTGGTGACCGTGCCCGTGCAGACGATGGCCCCGACGGAATCGGCCCTGGCGACCTCGGTCGACCTGTCGATCATGCTGGGATCCCTGCGACTGGCCAACCCCGTCGGCCTGGCCTCGGGCACGTGCGGTTACGGCCTCGAACTGGCCGGATTTCTGGACCTCGACGGCCTGGGTGCGGTCTATACCAAGGGCCTGTCCCTGGCGCCCCGGCCCGGCAACCCGCCGCGCCGCATCGGGGAGGTTCCGGCGGGCATGATCAACCGGATCGGGCTCCAGAACGTGGGGCTCGAGGTCTTCGTGCGCGACAAGATCCCGGCCCTCGCCCGGACCGGAGTGGCGGTGATCCCCAACCTGGCGGGGTCCACGCTCGACGAGTATGCCGAGATGGCCGCACGACTCGATGGCGTCCCCGGGGTGGCCGC
>JBIIHZ010000287.1:0-3664 GCA_044235265.1 Candidatus Sericytochromatia bacterium | reverse complement strand
GCGTGACGTTACCCAGCGTGGAACTGATCGTGACGCCTGCGGGAACAGTCGTGAGTGCGATCGAATCTGATGAAGACGGAGTGCTGACGGGAAGGATGTTGCCGGCGGCCGGGAGGCTCGTATCATTGAGCCGCACGAGCGCCCAGTTGATCACCCCCTCCGTGATCTGCCGGGCCTGAAGGGCGGCGAAACTGGAACGCCGGATCTCGGCCGCGCCATCGAGGCGGCTTCTCACGAGCTGCGCGGCACCCACTGCCGAAAGGCCCAGGGCCAGGACGACCAGGACACTGGACAGGATGACGTTGCCGGATTGCCGGTGCGCGCGCCACGCTCGAGCGTTCATACTCCTACTTTACCCCGGAACGGCCCGCCCGTTCACGAGCCGACAACCCGCAAAAGTTGATGTTTCCTTGCTCCGCGGACATCCTGATGTTAAGCTGGGTTCGTGTCCGACGGTGGGTGCTCCTATCGTCGGCTTTTGTGTATCCATGCGCAGGTGACCCGTTCTGGCGGCCACGCCAGACGGGAACCCGACAAGGCGGCCTGGGCCGCGGGAGCGACCGCACGTGCAACCGGAACGGACGAAGAAGGAACTGATGGACCTCGCCCGCAAGCGGGGCATCAAGGGCTACAGCGCCATGACCAAGGCGCAACTCGAGGAGGCGATCGCCGAACTCGAGGCCACGGCCCCCGCCAAGGCAGGCGGACGGGCAGCGAAGACCACCAGGGCCAGCAGCCCCGCGAGCGAGGCCCTCGCGTCCCGGCTGGAAGTCCGCGAGCTCGAGGCGGCCCGCATCGTCGGCGCGAGCGGCGACTCCGCCCCGGCCGAGCCCGTCGCGCCTGCTGCCGAACTCCCGATCGAGCAGCCCGCTGTGGCCGTGGCTGCCGTGTCCGTGCTCGAACCCGTGAGCGAGCCCGCTGCCATCGAAGGGCTTGACGCCGTCGCCGCCGAAGCGACGGCCGTGACCGAGACCGAGGTCGAAGGCGAACCCGGCGACGAGGGTGCGGCGATCGTCGAGGACGCCGCCGAACCTGCCGCGCCGGAGGCCCCGGCCATCCCCCTGAAGAAGACCTGGACCAACCACGAGCTGCTCATCGACGAGGTGCTGCCCGAACTGCCCGTCCAGTACGGCACCGACCGGATCGTCCTGATGGTCCGTGACCCCTTCTGGAGCTATGCGTACTGGGATCTGTCGCCCGCCAGCGTCAGCCGGGCCCGGGCCCAGGGTGGCCGCCAGCTGGCGCTCAAGGTCCACGACGTCACGGGCATCGTGTTCGGCGAGGCTCCCTCGAACCTGACGTACGACCTCCGCATGCCCTTCGACGGTCAGCGGCAGTGGTACCTGAACATGCCGAGTGACGGCCGCAGCTACGTCGTCCAGGTCGGCTATCTGCGCGCAGACGACTCGTTCGTGGCGATCGCCACCTCGAACGTCGGAGCCAACCCCATCTCGCGTCCCTCGGCGATCGTGGCCGACCGCTTCGCGAGCCTCTCGTACACCGCGCCGCTGCCGGGGGCACCCCGCCCTGCCGCGGCTGCCGGCGCTGCCCCGACAGCGGACGCCTGGCCGACCCTCCCCTCGATCCTCACCGAGGTCGAGGCTCCCGAGGCCGGAACCTGGAGCAACGAGGACGCCGAGCGCATCCTCGCGACCGGCCTCGACGCCGCCGTGCCGGGCCCCTGGTCGGCGCGGTTCCCCAAGTTCGGCGACCTGGGCCGTCCGCCCCAGGCGCTGTCGTCCCATGCCCTCAGCTCGTGGGCCCTCGCGCCCTCGAGCGCCCAGCACGGGGTTCCCGGTGCGGGTGCGCAGCAGCCCGGCAAGGACTTCTGGCTCGTGGCCAACTGCGAGCTCGTCGTCTACGGGGCGACCGAGCCGGATGCCACGCTCACGGTTCGCGGCGAGGTGATCCCGCTGCGCGAGGACGGCACGTTCACGCTGCGCTTCGCCCTGCCGGACGGCCTGCACCCCATCCCCATCAAGGCGATCAACCGCGACGGCGACATGGAGCGCAACATCGCGTTCACCGTCACCCGCGCCACGACCGTCGGTCCCTCGCGCTAGGTCTCACGAAAGGACATCCGTTCCATGGCACGCGGCTACCTCGCCATGGTGCTGCACGCGCACCTTCCGTTCGTGCGGCACCCCGAGTACAGCTACTTCCTCGAGGAAGACTGGCTCTACGAGGCGATCACGGAGACCTACGTCCCGCTCATCAACGTCTATGACGGCCTGATCGCGGACGGGATCGACTTCCGGATCACGATGACGCTCACCCCGCCCCTCGTCTCGATGCTGGCGGATCCCCTGCTGCAGAATCGCTACGTCCACCACCTGGACGAGCTGATCGAGCTCGCGGGCAAGGAAGTCGAGCGCACGCGTCTGGACGGTCACTTCAACTACCTGGCGCGCTACTACCTGGACCATTTCCGGAAGATCCGCCACACCTTCGTGGACCGTTACAAGGGCAACCTGATCCAGGCCTTCAAGAAGTTCCAGGATCTGGGCGTCCTCGAGATCGTCACCTGCACGGCCACGCACGGCTTCCTGCCCCTCATGAACGTCTCCCCGGAGGCGGTGCGGGCGCAGATCCACGTCGCGGCGAACTCCTACGAGCAGCACTTCGGTCGGCGCCCCCGCGGCATCTGGCTCGCCGAGTGCGGCTTCTACCCCGGAGTCGAGAAGGTCCTGGCCGAGGCCGGCATCCGCTACTTCTTCACGGACACCCACGGTGTCGTGAATTCCACTCCGCGGTCTCGCTACGGGGCGTTTGCCCCGATCTACGCCCCCGGGTCGGGCGTGGCTGCCTTCGCGCGTGACCAGGAATCCTCCAAGCAGGTCTGGAGCTCGATCGAGGGCTATCCCGGCGACGCCAACTACCGCGAGTTCTACCGCGACATCGGGTACGACCTCGACCTGTCGTACATCGGCCCCTACGTGCAGCCGGACGGCACCCGCAAGAACACGGGCATCAAGTACTACCGGATCACGGGCAAGACCGACCAGAAGCTGCCTTACGATCCGTACTGGGCCCGCGAGCGGGCAGCCGACCATGCGGGGAACTTCATGTTCAACCGCGAGCGGCAGATCGAGTGGCTGGCCGACACGATGGGCCGTCCCCCGATCGTCATCTCGCCCTACGATGCCGAGCTGTACGGACACTGGTGGTACGAGGGACCGCAGTTCCTCGACTTCTTCATCCGCAAGGCCGCCCACGACCAGGATGTCTTCAAGCTGACGACGCCGGCCGAGTACCTGACGAACGAGCCCGTCCAGCAGGTCGCCATGCCGAGCACCTCGAGCTGGGGCGACAAGGGTTACGCCGAGTTCTGGCTCAACGAGACCAACGACTGGGTCTACCCGCACCTGCACCATGCTGCCGACAAGATGGTCGAGCTGGCGCGCAGCTTCGACGTGAACGGCCACTCCCTGACGGAGCGGGCGCTCAACCAGTGTGCGCGCGAGCTCCTGCTCGCCCAGAGCTCCGACTGGGCCTTCATCATGAAGACCGGCACGATGGTCGAGTACGCCGTGAAGCGCACGCGGAGCCACATCCAGCGGTTCCACAAGCTCTACGACGAGATCCAGCGGGGTCAGATCGACGAGGCGTGGCTCGCGAAGTGCGAGTACCTCGACAACATCTTCCCGGAAATCAATTACCGGGT
>JBIIHZ010000286.1:0-3674 GCA_044235265.1 Candidatus Sericytochromatia bacterium | reverse complement strand
ACCACAGCGAGTTGGCCACCTGCTCGTGCTCGGGCCAGCACGTCGCGCGGAGCAGGACCGACCCGGGTCGAACGAGGCGCTCGGCCGCCTGCTCGAGTACGGCCGTCTTGCCCATGCCCGCCTCGCCCTCGATGACCACGAGACGTGGCGAGCCTGAGACCACCTGGAACCAGTCATCCTGGAAGGTTCTCGCGACGGCGTCCCGGCCGGGCAGGCCCACGGGGGCCGCAGGCGGTTTGCCCGTGATTCGGGCGGCTTCAGGAACGGGCTGGGGGACGGCACCATCGAAACCCACACCGCAGGCCGTGCAGAAGCGCGCCTCGACATGCACCCGCGCCTGACAGGCGGGGCAGGATTTTTCGACCCGGAAGCCGCAGGCGGTACAGAACCGATGTCCTTCGGCAGACCGGGATCCACACGCCCCGCACGAGATGGCCGTCATCATCTTGCTCATCCTCTACCCGGGGCAGCCGCTGCCTGAAACCTGGACCTGCCCGTCAGGGATGAAAGAAGAAGGCGAGAGCGAGGACCCCGTACATGGCCAGAAGCTGGAGGCCTTCCAGCCAGTTGGTCTCACCGTCGGACACCACGGTGTTGGTGATCGCGACCGTCACGAGCACGGCCATGATCTCGAACAGGTTGAACTGGAGGGTGAAGGGCTGGCCGATCGCCCACCCGACCAGCACGAGCAGCGGGGCGACGAGCAAGGCGATCTGGATGCTCGATCCGATGGCGATGCCCAGACTGAGATCCATCTTGTTCTTCATGGCCGTCGTGACGGCCGTGAGATGCTCGGCTGCATTGCCGATGACCGGGATCAGGATGACACCGATGAAGAATTCGGAAAGCCCCCAGGCATGGGTCACGTGCTCGATCGAGCCGACCAGGAATTCCGACTCGACGGCTACGGCCACCGTCGCCAGCACGAGCAAGCCGATGGCAGCCGGGAGCGGCAGCTTGGGCTCCTCGACCCCTTCACCGTGAGAACTGCCCGTGTACAGGTGGGAGTGTGTCCGCAGGCTGAAAACCAGACTCGCGGCGTACACGGCGAGGAGCACGATCGCCACCCAGTGCGAGAGGCGCATCACGGCCGCAGGAGCAGCCTGTGCCGGCGAGGTCAGCACGAGCGCCGCGGGAACGAGCAGGGCGGCCACGGTCAGGACGAGCATGGACCCGTTGGCGGTAGCGGCGGAGCGGTTGAAATGCTGCTCCTTGTACCGGATCCCGCCCAGGAAGATCGAAAGCCCGAGGACCAGCAGCAGGTTGCCGATGATCGAGCCCGTGATGGAGGCCTGCACGACCGGGATGAGGCCCTTCTGCAGGGCCACGATCGCGATGATGAGCTCGACTGCATTCCCGAAGGTCGCGTTGAGCAGTCCCCCGATGCCTTCGCCGGCCTTCAGGGCAATCTCCTCCGTGGCATAGCCCATGAGCTTGGCGAGCGGGACGATAGCCAGACACGAGGTGATGAAGATCCAGGTGGGATCGGCGTGGCGCAGTTCGAGGAAAATGCTGACGGGAAGGAAGGCCAGCAGGGCATAGAGCAGCTTCAAGTCGGGCCTCCAGACCCTAACCGGTCGTCTCGGCAAGCACCTCGACGATGAGGCGATTCACGGCATCGGGCTTGGCACGTCCCTGGGTCTGGCGCATGACCTGGCCCACGAGCCAGCCCACGACCTTGGTCTTGCCTGCATGGTAATCCGCCACCTGCCCGGGATTTGCGGCGAGGACGGCGCGGATGGCCTCGACGATCGCGGAATCGTCACGGATCTGGGACAGCCCCATGCTCTGGACGAGGGCGCGGGGAGCCTGTCCCGACTTCATCATCTCGACGACGAGCGTCTTCGCGATCTTGCCCGAGATCTCGTCCGAATCGATCAACGCGACCATCTCACGCAGATGTTCAGGACGCATCGGCAGCTCGGCGATCGCCAGTTTCTGGGCATTGAGATAGCCCGCGACGTCACCCATCAGCCAGTTGGCGATCGCCTTGGGATTGGGAGCCCCCTCGCAAGCCGCATCGAAATAAGCGGCCAGTTCGAGGTTGTCCGTCAGCACCCCGGCGTCATACGCCGGAAGTCCCACGACCTCGATGTACCGCTGACGGCGCTGGGCAGGCAGCTCCGGCAAGGTGGCGCGCACCTCCGCGATCCGGTCTTCGGAAATCTCGAAGGCGGGCAGATCGGGCTCCGGGAAGTAGCGATAGTCGTGGGCCGCTTCCTTGGAACGCATCGAGAGCGTCACGCCACGCTCTTCGCTCCAGGTGCGGGTTTCCTGGACGACCTTTTGCCCCTTGCTGACGAGGTCGATCTGGCGCTCGATCTCGTACTCGAGCGAGCGCTGGACGGCCCGGAACGAATTGAGGTTCTTGACCTCGGCGCGCGTACCGAAGGTGGTGCTGCCCGCGGGACGCACGGACACGTTGACGTCACACCGGAGCGAGCCTTCCTCCATGCGCCCGTCCGTCACTCCACAGGTGACGAGGATGTTGCGCAGTTCCTGCAGGTACAGGCGGGCCTCCTCGGGAGTCCGGAGGTCGGGCTCGGAGACGATCTCGCAGAGCGGCACCCCCGCGCGGTTGAGATCGACCAGCGAGTAGGTGGAACCCGCCAGGTTGGCAGAGCCCTGGTGCACGAGCTTCCCGGCGTCCTCTTCGAGGTGTAACCGCGTGATCCCGATGCGACGGACCTCACCGGCCTCGGTGCAAATCTCGAGGTGACCGCCCTGCATGAGGGGCTGGTCATACTGGGAGATCTGGTAGCCCTTGGGCAGGTCCGGATAGAAGTAGTTCTTGCGGTCGAACTTGGTCAGGCGCGCGATGTTTCCCTCGAGGGCCAGACCAGCCTTGATCCCGTACTCGAGCACCCGGGCGTTCAGCACGGGCAATGCCCCGGGCAGTCCGAGGCAGACGGGACAGACGTGATGGTTGGGCTCGGCGCCGAAGTGGGCCTTGCAGGCACAGAAGATCTTGGTCTCGGTCGAAAGTTCGACGTGGACCTCGAGTCCGATGACGGCTTCGTAGGCAGTGTTCATGGAATCAGGTCACTCCTGGGCCACGAGGGCGGCCGAGACGGGGGCGAGCGCCGTGAAGGGCGCAGCCTGCTCGTAGGCATACGCAATCCGGTAGAGAGTCGTTTCCGAGAGTGCCGGACCCTGCAGTTGCAGACCGATCGGGAGTCCCCCCCGGTCGAGGCCACAGGGCATCGACAGGGCCGGAATACCGGCCAGGTTGGCCAGGACCGTGGCGATGTCAGAGAGGTACATCGCGAGCGGATCCCCCGTCTTCTCACCGATCCGGAAGGCGGTATCCGGGGTGGTGGGCGAGAGCACGGCATCGAAGCGGGCAAACGCCCGGGCGTAATCCTCACGGATCAGGGTCCGGAGCTGCTGCGCCTTCTTGTAGTATGCGTCGTAATATCCACTCGAGAGCGCATAGGTCCCCAGCATGATCCGCCGCTTGACCTCGGCCCCGAAGCCCTGCGCCCGCGTTTTCTTGAACATGGACAGGATATCGTCGGCCTCGGCCCGGATCGTGTAGCGCACTCCGTCATAACGGGCGAGGTTACTGGAGGCTTCGGCCGTGGCGACCAGGTAGTAGGCCGCGATACCATGCTGGGCCATCGGGAGGCTCACGGGCTCGACGATCGCTCCCTTGTCCTGCAGGACTTTCACGG
>JBIIHZ010000285.1:0-3685 GCA_044235265.1 Candidatus Sericytochromatia bacterium | reverse complement strand
GAAGAGGGACCGGATCTTGCCTCCGGCACCGGGGACGAGGGTCACGGAGAGCGCCTTGGACTTCAGCGTCCGGGCGCCGGCTTCCAGACCGTCAGGCGTCGCCGTCGTCACCGATCGAACCGACGGGGCAGCCTTCCATGGCCTCACGGCACTGCTCTTCCTCGTCGGCGGAGCCAGGCTGCTTGTACATCACGTCGTGGCTGCCGTCGTCGGCGAGCTTGAAGTTGGACGGAGCAGCCGCTTCGCAGGCCCCGCACACGATGCAGGTCATGTCGACGTAGTACTTGCCGGGAACGTTGTCGACGAACTTCTGGGACTTGTCGGCCACGAGCGAGAATCCTTCCAGGGACGGTATCCAGCGGGCAGGCCAGGTTGGCCTGCGGTTCCGGTTGCTCATGATACACCATGCCGCGACGCCGAGAGCCCCCGGTGCTACACTGGACGCGTGTCCCGTGTCACCGGAGGCCCCCCGATGAAGGCGCTCGACCTCGATCCGCTGCTGCCCCAGCTCGTGTCCTGGAGGCGTGACCTGCACCGTCACCCCGAACTCGGCTTCGAGGAGTTCCGGACGCGGGACGTCATTCTCGAGGCCCTGCGCGACCTGGGCCTGGACCCGCACGTGCGCTGCGGGACGGGGGTCGTGGCCGTCGTCGAGGGAACAGGTGACGGCCCGACGCTGCTCATCCGGGCCGACATGGATGCCCTGCCCGTCACCGAGCGTTCCACCCATGCCTACGTCTCCGTGCACCCAGGCAAGATGCATGCCTGCGGTCACGATGCGCACGTCGCCACGTTGCTGGGTCTGGCCCGCACGCTCGTCGCCAACCGTCAGCAGTTCCGCGGTCGCGTCAAGCTGGTCTTCCAGCCGGCCGAGGAAGGGCCCGGTGGTGCCCTCCCGCTCATCGAAGACGGGGTGCTCGACGGGCCGAGGGTGGATGCAGCCGTGGGGTTGCACGTGTGGAACCATCTCCCCGTCGGGACGGTCGGCGTCCGCGCGGGGGCTTTCATGGCCACCACGGACGAGTTCAGGATCCACATCCACGGACAGGGTGGTCACGGAGCCCTGCCGCACCTCGCGGTCGATGCGATCGCCGTCGCCGGCCAGCTGATCCCGGCTCTACAGACGATCGTCTCGCGCAACGTCTCTCCGCTGGCCTCGGCCGTCGTCACGCTCGGGACCATCCACGGGGGTGAGCGGCACAACGTCATCGCACACGAGGTCACGATCACGGGTACTGCCCGCAGTTTCCTGCCCGAGGTGGCGGAGTTGCTGCCCCGCCGCATGCACGAGATCGCCGAGGGTATCGGGCGGGCCATGGGGGCCCGGATCGAGGTCGATTACCGTCGCGTCTACCCGGCCACCGTCAACGATCCGGCCATGACCGACCTGGTCCGACATGCCGCCAGTCGTGTCGTGGGGACCGAGCAGGTCGTCGAGGTCGAGCCCACGATGGGCGGGGAAGACATGGCGTACTTCCTCCAGCACGTGCCGGGCTGCTACTTCTTCGTCGGGACGGCCAATCCCGAGAACGGGCTGGACCGGCCCCATCACCATCCCGAGTTCGACATCGACGAACGCGGCATGGCGATCGGGGTCCGGGTCTTCTGGGAGACCGTCCAGGCCTACCTCGGGACGGTCTCCTGAGGGTCACGTCGCGGGCTGGAGCAGGCGAGCAATCTCGCCCGGGTCGGGAAAGCGCAAGGCGCTCGTCTTGCTGAAGACGATCCGATCGCCCACCCGGACGTCGAACTGACCTCGGCCTCCCGGCGTGGTCCGCACCACGATTCCGGTCGCTTCCTGGATCTCGGCGGCCACCCTGGTCGCCTGGGGCAGGTAGTTTCAGATCTGGCAGTAGAGGATCTCGGCTTGCATCGAAGCACTCCTTTCAGCGTCGGGTCACATGCGAACCCGATCCATCATGGCACGGCTCCCGGCGCTCGAACACGGGCACGGTGCCATTCGTGACGGCCATCCCATCGCAAGTCCCAGAGACCGTCCCCGATCGGGACGCCTTCGTCCAGGCGGCACTCGATCGCGGCTTCGCCCGCGTCGCCTTCGGCCCCGTCACTCCTTCTGACCGGGTGCGAGTGCTCGAGGCCTGGCTGGGTGCAGGCCACCAGGCCACCATGCACTGGATGGAGCGTCATGTTGACCTGAGGCTCGACCCCCGACGCATGGTTCCCGAGGCCCGCACGCTCGTGTCCCTCTGGATGGACTACCCATCGGGGCCTCCACGCGATGATCCGCCGGTATCCGCCGGAGCCCCCACGGGCCGGGTTGCGCGGTATGCCCTCGGAGAAGACTACCACCGGGTCGTGCGTCAGAAGTTGCGAGACCTCGTTCGCTGGTCGGGTGATCCGCTCGCACGGGCGTGCGTCGACACGGCGCCCGTCCTCGAGCGGGCAGCGGCCGAGCAGGCGGGTCTGGGCTGGATCGGCAAGAATGGCTGCCTGATCGTTCCGGGACGGGGTTCTTATGGCTTCCTGGCCGAGGTGTTCACGAGCTTCGCCTTCGTCCCCGACGCCGGTCCGCACCCCGATCGCTGCGGCACCTGCACGCGCTGTCACGTGGCCTGTCCGACCGGCGCCTTCGTGGGTCCGGGCCAGATCGACAGCCGTCGGTGCATCGCTTACTGGACCATCGAGCATCGGGGGGCCATTCCGGAGGCCGTGCGCCCCTGGCTCGGGGACTGGGTGTTCGGGTGCGATGTCTGCCAGGAGGTCTGCCCCTGGAACCGTTTCGCCCCGGGAGCTTCCGAGCCGCGCTTGCAGCCCCGCCCGGGGACCGCGCGGGTCGATCTCGAGGAGTTGCTCGTTCTGGACGAGACCGGTTTCGAGCTCCGTTACGGGGATACGGCCGTTCGCCGGACACGCCGTCAGGGGCTCGCCCGCAACGCGGCGATCGCCCTCGGCAATGTCGGGGACGCAGGGTCGCTTCCGGCGCTGGAACGGGCAAGGGACACCGACGCCGACGAGGTCGTCAGGGAAGCCTGCGACTGGGCGATCGGGAGGATCCATGAGCGACTGGGATCCGCGCTGCCGCGGTGATAAACTGAAACCGAGGTTCCGATGCCCGAAGTCACCATCTCGACTGAAACCGCTCGTTCCACCGTCTACGGCCCCGTTCGCTCGTGGCGGGTCGGCATGTCGCTGGGTATCGACGTCCTGTTCGAATCCAGCGTCTGCTCCTTCCGGTGCATCTACTGTCAGCTGGGACAGATAGAGACGCCGACGCGCCAGCGCTCCGTCTGGGTTTCCACGGAGCGCATCCTCGCGGATCTGGCCCGTCATGACTGGCAATCGGCTGACATCATCACGTTCTCGGGCAGCGGTGAGCCCACCCTGGCGCTCAATCTCGGCGAGATCATCCGGGGAGTCCGGGATCTGACGCGCAAGCCCATCCTGGTGCTCACGAACGCGACCACCCTCGACGACCCGGACGTCCGGGCCGATCTCGCTCTCGCCGACCGGGTGTATGCGAAGCTCGATGCGGCCACCGAGGAGGCCTTCCAGCGGATCGACCGCCCGGTGGATGGCGTCACCCTGGATCGCGTCGTGGCCGGCCTCGCCACTTTCCGGGAGTCATATCGGGGGCTGCTCGGCATCCAGACGATGTTCATGCCGGCCAATCGTCGCGAACTCGACGCCCTCGTGGACATCTACCTGCGCATCCGACCCGATGAAA
>JBIIHZ010000020.1:0-11870 GCA_044235265.1 Candidatus Sericytochromatia bacterium | reverse complement strand
CGAGGTGGCCGAGGCGCTCCGCGCCCTGCCCGAGACTCATCCGGTCGGTGCGTTGCTCGCGGTCCGACCCAAGCTGGTCGGAGATGCGCTCTACACCCTCGAAAAGAAGGTTCTGCGCAAGCTCGTGACCGAGAAGGGGGTTCGTGTCGACGGTCGTCGGACCGACGAGATCCGTCCGATCACCTGCGAGGTGGGCGTCCTGCCCCGTACGCACGGCTCTGGTCTTTTCGTTCGTGGCCAGACCCAGGTCCTGAACGTCTGCACGCTCGGCTCGGCTGGCGATGCTCAGAAGATCGACGGTCTCGACCCGATCACGAGCAAGCGCTATCTGCACCACTACAACTTCCCCGGTTACTCGACCGGTGAAGTGCGTCCGAGCCGTGGCCCCGGTCGCCGCGAGATCGGTCACGGTGCCCTCGCCGAGCGCGCCCTTCTGCCCGTCCTGCCCTCTATGGTGGACTTCCCCTACACCATCCGTCTGGTGTCCGAGGCGCTCGAGTCCAACGGCTCGACCTCGATGGCCTCGACCTGCGGTTCGACGCTGTCGATGATGGACGCCGGCGTGCCCATCAAGGCTCCCGTTGCCGGTGTGGCGATGGGCCTTATCAAGGAAGGTGAGCGCTTCGCCGTTCTGACCGATATCCAGGGTATCGAGGATCACCTCGGTGACATGGACTTCAAGGTCACCGGAACGCGCGACGGTATCACCGCTCTCCAGATGGACATCAAGATCCACGGCATCTCGCTCGAGATCATGGAAGTCGCGCTCGAGCAGGCTCGTAAGGGCCGTCTGTTCATTCTCGACAAGATGCTCGGCGCCATGCCCCGGCCGCGTACGGATCTCTCGCCGTTCGCCCCGCGCATCATCACGCTCAAGATCAACCCCGAGAAGATCGGGACGCTCATCGGCCCCGGTGGCAAGATGATCAAGCGCATCGTCGAGGAGACGGGTGTCAAGATCGACATCGAGGACGACGGCAGCGTGTTCATCACGACCTCCGACGCCGCTGCAGCGCAGGCCGCCGTGGCATGGGTCAACCGCCTCACCAAGGAGGTCGAGGTCGGCACGGTCTATCAGGGCAAGGTCACGCGCATCCTCAACTTCGGTGCCTTCGTCGAGATCCTCCCTGGCAAGGAAGGCCTCATTCACATCTCGCAGCTCGCTCCCGAGCGAGTCGCCAAGGTGGAGGACGTGGTCAACATCGGGGACCAGGTCGTCGTGAAGGTCGTCGAGGTCGATTCGCAGGGCCGCATCAATCTCACCAAGAAGGGCGTCTCCGCCGAGGAGCTCGCACGCTTCGGGGTGGCTCCGGTGCCCGTCGAGGCCTGATCGCCATCAGCCACGGGGCAGGGGGTCCGAAAGGGCCCCCTGCCTTTCTTTTCAGCATCTCGTCACGCGCCATCCGGTGCGGTACGATGTCGCGAGAGTGCCGCCCGGCCAGCCGTCGGGGACGCGAGGGATACAGGTGTCCGGGGAGAGTCCTTGATCGAACGTCACGTCCTGTCCAACGGAGTTCGCATCGTGCTCGAGCCGATGCCGCATGCCGTGTCCGCGGCCCTGGGTATCTGGTGTGAGCGCGGCTCCCGTCACGAACCCGAGGCGCTCGCCGGTATCTCGCATTTCCTGGAGCACATGGTCTTCAAGGGGACGCGCACCCGTGATGCCTTCACGATCGCCCGGTCTCTCGAGGACCGGGGAGGAAGCCTCAACGCCTTCACCGACAAGGAGCACGTCTGCTTCTACGCCCGGGTGCTCGGTGAGGATCTCGGCCTGGCCCTCGAGGTCGTCTCGGACCTGATCGTGGAGCCCCTGTTCGATGCCCGCGAGGTCGTCCGCGAGCGCCGCGTGGTCCTCGAGGAAGCGCGCATGGTGGACGACGATCCCGAGGAACTCGTCCAGGACCTGTTTCACGCCCTCTCGTGGCCCGATCATCCCCTCGGACGCCCCGTGATCGGGACCCGGGGGGCCATCCGTCGCTTCCGTCGCGAGGACTGTCTTGCCTGGGCCCGGGAAGCGTTCGACCCCTCGCGGATCGTGGTCTCCGTGGCCGGCAAGGTGGATGTTCCCCGGTTTCTGACGGACGTGGGGCGGATCCTGGGGGGGCTGACTTCTTCCGGGAGTGAACCGGACCTGCACCTCTCGGACGTCCGGCCGGGGACCCGTCTCAGGCGGAAGGAACTCGAGCAGGTTCAGGTCTGTCTCGGAGTTCCGGGGCTTCCCGCGGGTCATTCCGATCGCCATGCGCTCACGGTGCTCGATACCGTGCTGGGCGCCGGCATGAGTTCCCGCCTCTTCCAGGAAGTCCGGGAGAAACGTGGGCTCGTGTATCACATCGGAACCTTCGAGGTGTCCTACGCAGAGGCGGGGCTGTTCGGAGCCTACTTCGGCTGCTCGCCCCGTCACCTCGACGAGGTCTTCGAGCGCACCTTCCACGAGTTCGACCGGTTGCGGGCCGGAGACCTGCCGGAGGCAGAGTTCCTGCGGTGTCGAGACCAGTTGCGCGGAGGCCTCCTGCTGGGACTCGAGTCCGTGCGAAACCGGATGATGCGGCTCGCGCGGTACGAGATGCTCTTCCGGCGCATCGTCACCCCCGAGGAGACTCTCGCCGAGCTCGAGGCCGTCACCCGCGACGACGTCCTCCGACTGGCGGCCGACCATTTTCAGCCGGGTCGCCTGATCCTCGCGGCCGTCGGCCCCTCGCGCAAGCTCCGGTTGCCTGCCGGCTGGGCGGCCTGATGCGGGACGCGGTCCATGTACGCATTCAGCGGCATCATGAGGCGGCTACCCTGCCCCGGGTCAGCCAGGACGGGGATGTCGCAGCCGACCTGTTCGCCTGCGAGGCCATCGAGGTGCCGGCTCGCGGGCGTGCCCTGGTGCCTACCGGGATCGCC
Organism: Candidatus Sericytochromatia bacterium; assembly: GCA_044235265.1. Taxonomy (GTDB): domain Bacteria; phylum Cyanobacteriota; class Sericytochromatia; order S15B-MN24; family UBA4093; genus JAYKJE01. The sequence continues at coordinate 8,978 of JBIIHZ010000020.1, read as the reverse complement.
CTCGAGCTTCCGGAAGGCTTCCGGGCGCGTATCCATGGCCGCTCGGGCCTGTCATGGAAGCACGGCATCGAGACGGGGGCCGGCCTCATCGATCAGGGATTTCGTGACCCCCTCGGGGTCTTGCTCTACAACCATACCGACGCGCCGTACGCGGTCCAGGCGGGCGATCGCATCGCCCAGCTCTGCATCGAGCGCTACTCGCATCCGACCTTCGAGGAGGTCGAGGCGATCGCCCCCACCGGGCGGTCGGCCGGTTGGGGCTCGTCGGGACGCTGAACGGGGGATCTGACATGACCACGCACGACTCACCTCTCCCCATCCGCGTGATCGTGGCCGGCGCCGCCGGCCGCATGGGGCAGGAGGTCGTCCGGGCCGTGATGGCCCAGCCAGACCTGCGTCTGGTGGCCTGCTTCGACCGGGTCTACGGGCCGGAGGTCGTCTCCCCGGCGTCCGGCATCCGGATGGCCTCCTCGCTCGCGGAGCTCGAGGACCTCGAGGCGGACGTGTGGGTCGATTTCACGGTGCCCGCCGTCGTGAAGACCGGGGTTTGCTGGGCACTCGAGCACCGCCTGGTCCCCCTCGTCGGGACGACCGGCATGGACTCCGAGGACCGTGCCGAACTGGCGGCCCTGGCCGAACGGACGGGGACGGGGTGCCTGATCGCCCCGAACTTTGCACTCGGGGCGGTGCTGCTCATGAAGTTCGCGGCCGAGGCGGCGCGTTATTTCCCGGCAGCCGAGATCATCGAGCTGCACCACGAGCGCAAGGTCGATGCTCCGAGCGGGACGGCCCGCCTCACGGCCGACCGCATGACGGCCGCGCGCCTGGAGGCCGGCTGGACTTCCGGCCCGATCGAGGCCGGCGACGAGGCGATCGCCGGGGTGAGGGGCGGAGCGTGCGGGAGCGTTCGCGTGCACAGTGTGCGCCTGCCCGGCTTGCTCGCGCACCAGGAGGTGCTGCTCGGCGGGACGGGAGAAGTGCTCACCCTCCGGCACGACAGCCTGTCCCGTGAAAGCTTCATGCCAGGGGTCGTCCTGGCCATCCGCAAGGCCTCCTCGATCCGGGGCCTGGTCGTCGGTCTCGAACAGCTGCTTTGACATCCCTTGCTTTCAGGAGGTCCCGTGTCGCGCGTGAAGATTGCCATCCTCGGAGCCACCGGCATGGTCGGGCAGGAAATGCTTGCCATCCTGCTCGAGCGGGGGTTCGATCCGGCCGACATCCGGTTGCTCGCCAGTGTGCGGTCCGCGGGACGCGAGGTCGCTCACGGGGGCCATGCCTGGACGGTCGAGGCGACGACTCCCGAGGCCTTCGACGGGTTGGATCTCGTGCTGGCCTCGGCGGGGGGAGACGTCTCCCGGGAGTGGGCTCCGATCGCCGTATCGCGCGGGGCCACCGTCATCGACAACACCTCGGCCTTCCGGCTCGACCCTTCGGTCCCGCTCGTGATTCCCGAGATCAATGCCCATGCGCTCGAGGATCATCGCGGCATCATCGCGAATCCGAACTGCTCGACCGCCATCCTCCTGATGGTCCTGCACCCGCTGCGGCGGCTGGCCACCATCAAGCGGGTCGTCGTCTCGACCTACCAGTCCGTCTCGGGGGCCGGCCGGGAGGCCGTGGATGAACTGCGGGCCCAGAGCCGGCAGGTGCTCGCCGGCGAACGTCCGGGCGTTCAGGTCCTGAGTGCGCCCATCGCGTTCAACCTCATCCCGACGATCGATGCGATGACGGATCAGGGTTACACGCGCGAGGAGCTCAAGTTCACCCACGAGACGCGCAAGATCTTCGAGGAGCCCCTGTTCATGATCTCGGGCACCTGCATCCGGGTGCCTGTCGAGGTCGGTCACAGTGAATCGGTCAACATCGAATTTGACCGGGTGCTGGACCTGGAAGTCGTGCGGGCGACGCTTGCCCAGGCGCCAGGGGTGCGGGTGGTCGACGATCGCAGGGCCATGCAATTCCCCCAGCCCCTCGATGCCGCCGGCCTCGACGAGGTGCTCGTCGGACGCCTGCGCTCGGACATCTCGCATCCGCACGCGATCCAGTGCTGGGTGGTCGGGGACAACCTGCGCCGTGGGGCGGCACTCAATGCCGTGCTGATCGCCGAGGTGCTGCGGGACAGGGGCTGGATCAAGGGGCAGCGTCCGGCGGCCACCTCCTCGACGGACGGTTGAAGCGTGGACGCCCCTGATCGCCCGTGCCAGAATGAGGCCACATGACCCCACGACGAGGTGGGCAAGGAGGAACGAGATGAAGATGATGGGTCGCCTGCTCACGGCGATGGTCACCCCCTTCGACGGCGCCGGTCGCGTCGACCTGGCCATGGCGCGGCGTCTGGCCCGGCATCTGGTGCACTCCGGCTCCGATGGCCTGGTGGTCGCCGGTACGACGGGGGAGTCTCCGACCCTTTCCCACGACGAGAAGCTGGCCCTCTTCGAGGCCGTCATCGCCGAGGTCGGCGAGGAGGCGACGGTCATCGCGGGAACGGGTTCGAACGATACCGCCTCCACCGTCGCTCTGTCCCGAGAGGCTCAGGCCCTCGGGGCGGACGGGCTGCTGCTCATCTCGCCCTATTACAACCGCCCCGACCAGGAGGGGCTCATGCGCCACTTCCTGGCCGTGGCCGAGGCGGTCGAGGTGCCGATCATCCTCTACAACCATCCTCCCCGGACGGGCGTGGCGATCGCAGCGAGCACCCTGGCCGAACTCGCCTGCCACCCGCGCATCGTCGCGCTCAAGGATTCTTCGGCGTCGCTGGACGTGGCGAGTGCCTACCTCCAGGTCGTGCCCGAGGACTTCCTGCTGTATTCCGGCAACGACTCGCTGACGCTGCCCTATCTGGCCATCGGGGGACACGGGGTCATCAGCGTCGCCTCGCATCTCGTGGGAACCGAACTGAAGCGCATGATCGCGGCCGTCGATGCGGGCGATCTTGCGGCAGCCCGCGCCATACACCACGCGCTGTGGGATCTCGGTGAGGCCCTCTTCGAGATGCCTTCCCCGGCTCCCGTGAAGGCCGCCCTCCAGCTGCAGGGCTGGGCCGTCGGGGGCTGCCGCCTGCCGCTCGTCTCCGCAGACGACCGGGTCCGCGCCCGCATGGCAGGCGTGCTCGAGAACCTCCAGCTGCCGCTCGCGGGGGGCGTCGCTTGATCGGGGCGTGCGTCCGGATTCTCCCTCTCGGCGGGCTGGGAGAGATCGGCAAGAACATGTGGGCCGTCGAGACGGACGATGACCTCGTCATCCTCGACTGTGGTTTCGCCTTCCCCACCGACGAGATGACGGGCGTCGATTACGTCCTGCCCGACTACTCCTACGTGCTCGAGCATGCCGACCGCCTGCGGGGGGTCTTCATCACCCACGGTCATGAGGATCACATCGGAGGACTTCCCTTCCTGCTCCGCCAGCTCGACCCGATCCCCACGGTGTATGCCACGCCGCTCACGGCGGGACTCATCGAGGCCAAGCTGAAAGAGTATCCGCAGCTCCGTGGCCGGGTCCCCATCCAGGTCGTGAATCCGCGGGACCGCCTGCCCGCGGGCTCCTGTACCATCGAGTACCTGCGGGTGACGCACAGCATCCCGGATGCCTGCGCGATCGCCGTGCATGCTCCGGGCGGCACGGTGCTGTACACCGGCGACTTCAAGATGGACCAGACCCCCGTCGACGGGCAGTTCTTCGACTTCTACAAGTTCGCGGAACTGGGCGAGAAGGGGGTGCTTGCCCTCCTGTCCGATTCGACCAACGCCACCCGCGAGGGCTTCACCCAGTCGGAGCGCATGGTGGAACTGGGGCTGGACCCCTGCTTCGCCTCGGCCAAGGGCCGCATCATCGTGTCGACCTTTGCCTCGAGCGTCCACCGCGTGCAGTCCATCTGTGGCCTCGCAGAAAAGTACGGCCGCAAGGTCGCCCTCGTCGGGCGATCGCTCCTGAAGATGGCCGATCAGGCGCGTCGACACGGCTTCCTGACGGTTCCGGACGACCTCATCTTGCCCATCGACAAGATCATGGCCTTGCCCGATGAGCAGGTCTGCTTCATCTCGACCGGGAGTCAAGGTGAGCCCACGAGCGGGCTCACGCGCATCGCCCACCACGAGCACAAGCACGTCCGGGTCGTCGCCGGGGATACCGTGGTCCTCTCGGCCATCCCCATCCCGGGGAACGAACGAGCCGTCACGCGCGTCATCAACCGGCTCTACGAGCGCGGGGCGAAAGTCTTCTACGACACGAATCGCTCGAGTGCTCCAGGGGCGACTCGCCATGTCTCGGGACACGCGAGTCGCGAGGAGTTGCGGCTCATGCTCGTGCTCACCCGACCGCGGCATTTCATCCCCATCCATGGCGAGGCGCGCCAGCTGATCAAGCATGGTGAACTCGCCGTCGCCACCGGAGTGGCTCCTGAACGGGTCCACATCCTGGAGAATGGCCAGATTCTCGAGCTCGATCACGATGCAGCCGCGGTGGTCGGCTCCTTCCCGGCCGAGCCGGTGCTGGTCGAGAGGGGCCAGATGGTCTCGATCTCCGAGGCGCGTCTCGATGAACGGTCGTCGCTCGGCACCCAGGGAGTCCTGTCCATCGCAGCCGTGATCGATCGCTCGGGACTGCTCGTGGCTCCCGTCAGCTACGCCCTGCAGGGCGTTCCTCAGGACCCCGTGCCGGACAATTTCGTCGTCTTGCTCGAAGCTGCCATCGTGAGGGCCATCGGAGCCTGTCAGCACGAGGGTCTGGAGGAGCGGGCAGACTGGATCGCGAGCATCCGTGCTGAACTGGGTAAGACGATCCAGGATTCATTGCGGCGGCGACCGGTTCTCGTGCTTCACCTGCAGGAGCTGTCTCCGGCCTGAGACCGATCGCAGGGCGTCAAGGAGGCGAATCGTTGTCCAGAGAACTCATGGTCGAGCAGTCCTGGGACTTTCCTGCCGTACCGGGTGAGGTCTGGCCGCTCGTCTCGGACACCAACCGCCTGACCCGACTGATGGATATCTCTCCCGTGACGTTCACGGTCGTCCAGAATCCCGATCCGGACCGGTTGCTGGGCATCACGGGGGAGGTCGGCGGCACGTACGTCGAGTATGACGAGAGTCCCTTCGAGTGGGTCGAGAACCGGTATCTGGCCTACCAGCGCACGTACCGGAAGGGCTGGGTGAACCGGTTGCGCGTGCACGTGGCTCTCGAGGCCGTCGAGGGCGTCACGCGTGTCACCCTTCGCGCATGGATCACCCCGTGGCGCGGCTTGCGTCAGGTCCTCGGCAAGACGTTCGCGAACGGGCTCCTCTCTGCCCATGATCGCGGCTATTCCCGGCTCATCGAGGGCCTGCGAAGGTCTCCCGCGGACCCCCATGCCGGTGCTCGTTCCGGTGAACCTGCTCCGGGTGCGAACCCGGTCGCGATATCGGCCATGAGGCTGGCTTTTGCGGAAGAACCGGCGTCGCGGGGCATCATCGACGCACTCGCGGATCGTATCTTCCATGGCTATGACTTCGAGGTGGCACGGCTGGCTCCCTTCGAACTCGCGGACCGGTGGGGCCTGGATCGTCGCGAGGTGCTCCGGGTCATGCTGAGGGCTGCCCACCGGGGCCATCTGCAGTTGCGATGGGAGCACCTGTGTGGCAGTTGCCGCGGGCCCGCCGATGAGGTCTCCAGCCTGCAATCGGTGAAGGTCTCGGCATTCTGTCCCCGGTGTGCGATCGATACTCCTGCAGAATTTGCCCGGACGATCGCCCTGCATTTCGTCCCCGATATCCGGTTGCGCTCCGTGGACCCCGTCTATTACTGCGTGGGCGGTCCCGGTGGGCGTCCCCATCTCGTGTCCCAGTTCCTCGTGACACCGGGACAGGCCCGGGAAGTCACGTTGTCGCTTCCGCCGGGGGACTATCGCCTGCATGCGGGGCCGATCGCCATCTCGGCTTTCGGTGGCCGGGCGGTGGATTTCAGGGTCCGGGAAAGCCACACCTCGGACCGTGCCAGGCTCGTCCTGTCCTCGGCCGACTCCGGCGGTCTCGTGCTGGAGCTTGCAGCAGGCACCCAGTCGCTCACCCTCGAGAGCGATACCGGCGGGCTCGTGCAGATCGAACGACTGGCCTGGGTCGACACGGACGTGACCGGTGCGATGCTTTCCACCTTCCAGGAGTTTCGTAACCTTTTCCCGGACGAGGCTCTGGCAGAGGGGGTCGAACTCCGGATCGATCCGGTCACGATCCTCTTCACCGACCTGAAGAGCTCGACGGCGCTCTACGAGCAACTGGGCGATGACGAGGCGTTTGCGCGCGTCCGCGACCACTTCCGGATCCTGGTGGAAGCGATCGACCTGAACCGCGGGGCCGTCGTCAAGACCGTCGGGGATGCCGTGATGGCGGCTTTCGAGTCCTCCGTCGACGCCGTCAGGGCAGCCCTCGACCTGCAGGCCGGCATCGAAAGATACAACCGCTCGAGGCCAGGCAAGGAGCCCCTCGTCGTCAAGCCGGGGTTGCATGCGGGACCCGCTCTCGCGGTCAGGCTCAATGGTCGACTCGATTATTTCGGAACCACCGTCAACCTGGCTGCCCGGGTTCAGAACGAGGCCAGGGGCCTGGACCTCGTCCTGTCGGAGGCCGTGGTTGCGGATCGCGCCGTCGAGGAGTTGGTCGCGTCGACGCCCGGACATCGGCGAGAGGTCCGTGATGTCAGCCTGAAGGGCCTGAGCGGGACGCACGCGCTCACCTTCTGGTGCCTGGATCCGGACGTTCTGCTCGGTTCTCAGGCCCCGGTGGCGTCGGGCTCACCCGGAGCCTGAACGTTCCAGGTAGCGGCGCCCCTTCGCCGTGATCGAGAGCGACCGGGGACCGGTGTCCGGGGTACTCTGGCAGCCCACCTCGCAACCCTGACAGCCACCGGACGCGCACGCAACATCCATGTCGTGGGCTTCCAGATAGCCCATGCGGGTGAGGTGTGTCATCAGGTCGTCGTAGGTTTCCCGGCTGAGGCCGAGTCGCGACCGGAGCTCGAAGCCGCTCGGCCTCGTGGTCGTGTCGAGCAGGGCCAGGAGCCGCAGCAGCGGGTCGTTCATGCCCAGCCCAGGGCGCGACCCAGCTGCCAGAGCCCGGCCCCGAGTCCCCAGGCGAGCGCGAGCCCGTAGACGCTCGCGAGCAGGGTCCAGCGCCAGCTGAGCGTCTCACGGTGGATGGCGACGATGGTCGAGAAGCAGGGGACGTACACGAGACTCACGACCATGTACACGAACGCGGACCAGCCGCCGACTGCCTGCTGGAGGGCTGCCGACAGGCCATCTTCCCCCACGCCATAGATGACGGCGAGCGACGCGAGCGCCCCTTCCTTGGCCAGGAAACCGCCGAACAGGCTCACCATCAGACGCCAGTCCAGGCCCATCGTGCTCCCGAGGGGGGCCAGCAGCTGTCCGACCTGACCCGCGAGGGACTTCTCGATCCCGGGGCCGGGCCAGTGCGTGAAGACGAACAGGACGGCCGTCATCAGGGTGATCTGGGTGCCTGCTCGCTGCAAGAAGCCCCGTGCCGAGCGCCAGGCGTGGGTGAGGACGTTGCGCGGGATCGGCCGGTGATAGGGGGGCAACTCGAGGATGAACGACGAGGGTTCCCCCTGGAAGAGCAACCGCTTGAAGAGCATGCTGACGGCGATGACGAGTCCCGCACTCAGGCCATAGAGGGCCAGGAGAACGACCGCCCCGCGGCTTCCGGGGAAGAAGGTACCGGCGAGGAACACGAACAGCACGAGACGCGCCTGGCAGAGCATCAGCGGGTTCACCAGGATCGTGAGCAGCCGGTCCCCCTGATTCTCGAGGGTGCGCGTGGCCATGATGGCGGGCACGTTGCAGCCGAAGCCCATCAAGAGGGGCAAGAAGCTGCGGCCGTGCAGGCCCATGGCGCCCATGACGCGGTCCATCACGAAGGCGGCGCGCGCCAGGTAACCGGAGTCCTCGAGGATGGCGAAGAGGGTGAAGAAGATCAGGATGGTCGGGAAAAATCCCGCCACCGTCGAGAATCCGGCCCACGGGCCCTCGAGCAGGAAGTCCGTGAGCGGTCCCGGAGGCAGGCCACGCGTGAGCCAGCCTCCGAGGGTCTCGAGCAGTCCGTTGAGCCGGTCCGTGAGGGGCTTGGCGAGCATGAACGTCGCCCAGAACATCCCTCCGAAGATCAGGCCCAGGAAGGGGATACCGGTCCAGCGACCCGTCACGAGGCGGTCCAGGCGGTCGGTCCAGTCGAGCGAGCGGGAGGGACCACGCTCGACCACGCGGTTCATGATCTCCGTGAGCAGCGCATAGGCGGCCCCGACCCCTTCGGCCTCGAGGTCCTCGAGGCCCCGGGTCTGCCGCTCCTGGTCGGCGCGCATCATCGCCGGTGCCCAGGCGGGCTCGCGGCGTGCCCGTGCGAGGGCTGCTGCGTCCTGTTCGAGGAGCTTCCGGGCCCACCAGGCCCGCGTCCGGGGCGCCCCCGCCTCGGCGGGGATCAGGTCGGCGATCGCCTCGACGACCTCCACCACCCCGGGGGAGGCTTTCACGCGCAGGGGGTCGACGGGGCGCCTGTCCGAGGCGATCGCCTCGATGGCGGACACCAGGGCCTCGTGGCCTTCCCGTCGCTCGGCGATCATCGGGACGACGGGGACACCCAGCTCGGCTTCCAGGGCCGCCAGGTCGATCCGGATCCCGCGGCGCTCGGCCAGGTCGCGCATGTTGAGGGCCAGGACCAGGTGGTCCGTCAGCTCGGCGAGCTGGAGCGTGAGGTAGAGGTTGCGTTCGAGATTCGAGGCATCGACCACGTGGACGACCACGTCCGGACGCGCGTCAAGGATGTACTCGCGGGCGATGAGTTCTTCGGGCGAGAGGGCCGTGAGGCTGTAGGTGCCAGGAAGATCGACCAGCCGGATCGTCAGGCCGGGACGCCGTACCGTGCCTTCCGTCCGCTCGACGGTCTTGCCGGCCCAGTTACCGACGTGCTGGTTGAGGCCCGTCAGGGTGTTGAAGACCGTGC
>JBIIHZ010000284.1:0-3697 GCA_044235265.1 Candidatus Sericytochromatia bacterium | reverse complement strand
CGATCGCGACCAGGCGCCAGAGGTCAGCTCCACCCGGACCACGACCTCCCAGGAGCGAGACGCCCGGTTCACCACCTGATAGCTCCATGACCGCGTTTCGCGCCCCGCCCCGATCCGGTGGTCCTCGAGCACCGCGCGACAGGTGACCTCGGGAGCCTCGCCCAGCTCGACCCATCGCTCCTGCCCCGGCGCCGTGTCGGGGATCCACCCTTCCGCGATCCCGACGGGGTGGCCCGAGGCATCGGGGGTCAGCACCTGGACGGGGCCGGCACTCCATGGCGATGGACCAGGTGGGATGACGGCCATCCGGGCTCGCAAGGGGACGGGTTCGGTGGACGCCTGCATGTCGACCGGGCAGTGGGTTTCAGCACGGGTGACGAGGGCGAGCCCCGACCACGTGCCGAGATTGCGGTGGACCTCGCGCCCCGGACCCAGGTCGAGTCCTCCGGGGAGGTCCAGGCGGACGCGATGACCGACCGGTTGCGGTGCGGCGACCGTCTCGGCGACCAGGCCGCGAGCGGGTGCCGCGAACCAGGGCCGGGACGCGGGCTCACCGCTCCACAGCCCGAGCACGTCGGCCCGGACGGGCCAGCCGGTGGTGTTCTGGACGGTGGCGATCGCCGTCCAGTCCCCCCGGGTCAACCGCCCATCCGCGTGAACCCTGTGACGCGCCTGCCAGCCGAGGCCACCCACGGGATAGGACAGCGTGGCGAGCCCCTGCCACGGCGTTGGCACCTCGAGTTCGATGGCGAGCCCCGGAGCGGGAAGATCAGACGAACTGGCAGGAAGCCGGAGATCCTCCAGACGGGCCGGGACGAGGCGGTCGCCGACTCGCAGCACGGGGGCCCCGTCGAGCAGCCACAGCGTGCCCGAGATGCTGGACGACGCCATGGGAGGCTGCAACTCGACCGTGCGCCCCTGAAAGGTGGTCAACCAGCCGCCCCGGTCCGTGGCGTCCCCGAGACGCCTCACCTCGATGAGGCGAGCGGGCACGTCGAGCCACGCCTGAGCGGCCTCGACACGTGAGAGGGTGTCGCCGATCAGCACCCGGACCCGTCCGGCAGGCAGGTGCACATGCCGGGTCTCGACCACCCAGCCGCGCCCCGGGTGGCACGTCAGGGAGCGCATCTGGCACGGGCCGGCCTGAAGCAGGGTCTCGACCGGACGCGGAGCGACCGACGCGATCGCCGTGCCTCCGCAAGCCGTCAGCGTCAGTCCCCAGGCCCACCATCCTCGCCCCATGCATCGCCTCCGGATTCAGCGCGCCGGAAGCATGCGCTCACCCGGCCCCGCGGGCCAGTGGCGAGATCACCAGACGATGACGGACGCTATTCCCAGCCTCCCTGGAGGTCTTCGACCCAGGGATTGAGCAGGGCCCGACCGGCGGCATCGGAGCTCATCCACCCAAGCCGATCCCAGAGCTCCCAGTCGAGCTCGGTCTCGGGAAGCGGGCGATCGCCGGCCCGCTCGAGCACGCCCGCGCGGGTGGCCTCGGCCTCGTCGCCCCAGGCCTGCGAGAAGGCCGGTCGAGTGGGCCAGGACAGGCCGAGGAGATTGGCCCTGGCATCGAGATCGACCCCCTCGATGAGGATGGCATCGAGCGCCGCAGGCAGGGACACCCCGGCCGCCTGGGCCCTGCGGACCAGATCCCCGAGGGCCCAGGACCATCCCCCCGTCAGGCGCCACAGATCCTCGAAGCGAACAAGCGTGCCGGCTTGCCGTTCCCACCAGCGGGACAGATCTTTCCTCGACCAGGGTTGAAGCGTCCGCAACGAGATGCCGTGAAACTCCATCCATTCGAGGCACGCAGGCACGAGCAAGGTCCTGACCCGACCGGGGTTGGCGAGGAAGTCGACCTGCACGGGATGCCCGGGCAGCCGCTGCTTCCACTTCCACGCTTCTTCGACCCACCCACGATCCCAGGCCGAATCGGCCGTGCAGACGAGGCGACCGGGCTCGGTGCGCATGTTGAGTTCCCCGAGGCGCTCGCGGAACCCTCGACCGTACACCCCGGTCCCGACCGGAGGAATGCTCGGTTCGAGGAGGCGATCGCGGAGGATATCCAGCCCACCGGCCAGGGAACCCAGCCAGATGGTGATGCCCGACGGAGGCGAGTCGGCGAGCGAGTTGACCAGCGTGGGGCTGAGCGGGAAGAGCAGGTCCTCGGCGGTGAGCACGGGAGCCTTGAGGCTCGCGCCAGGCACCGGCCCGGGTTCCTCCGCCACGATCTCGACCGATGGCCCCGACGCCGGCACATCCTCCTCGAAGCCGGGGCCAATCCCCTCCGGACCGCCCTCGGGGGCCGGAACCGAAGGGGTCACGAATCCGTCAGCGGCTTCACCGGGTTGCTCGGGCGCCGCGGTCTGTCCGGCGAGGCCGAAGTCGATGTCGAAAACGGAATCGAGGGCAGGTCCCCAGTCGATGTCCGCGAGCGACACCTCTGCAGCGGCCATCAGAGGCTCGGTCGGAAGCCCGGTGTCGTCGAGCGAGGCTTCGCCTGTGGGGGCCTCAACCGCGGGCTCCTCGCGGACGAGCCCATCACTCTCCGCACCATCGTTGTCAGGGGTGGGAACGGGCTCGACCGGCACGAGTCCGGACGAAGCGGAAGGGTCCTCCCCCTCCTCGGCAGGGGGAGCGGCGTCCCCGGGAAGGAGATCCCAGTCGAAGAGCGCCTGATGGAGAAGTTCCTGGGACCATCCTGCTTCCAGGACCTTCGCTCCGAGGCTGCGAAGGGTATCGCGACCCAGATCGAGCGACTCCATGAGGGTCAACAGGACATCGAGGCGATGGATGATCCGCTTCGAGGTGGTTTCGGCGTGCCGGACGGCCTCGAGCGTCTGGGCGAGTTCGAGGACCGGCTTCAGCGTATCGGGGTCGGAGGCCCGGATCCGGCGGACACCCGAGAGGATCCGGTTCACGAGTCCCTCGCGCTGGAGAGATTCCATCCGGGCCCGCAGGGGTTCGAGATGCCACTCGATCGCTCCGATCGAAGGAGACATGTCGAGGCCCTCCAGAGACCCCGGCATCAGGGCCTCGACCATGTCGAGGATCTGGCGGTGCCGGATCCGCAGGGTCTCGGCCTCGGCTCCGTCGGCCTCCTCGGGCACGGCTTCGTCCCGGGCGATGGTCTGGGCCCAGGACTCCCAGCGTGACCCCAGGGCCTGCAGGTCCTGACGCCAGTTTCGACACGCCTGCTCGATTGCCTCGTATTGCTTGAAAGCCTGACCCTGCATCTCCTTGACCATCCTCAACACCGCATCGAGCCGGACATGACACGACGCTCCCGGGCACCGCACCAGCGGCCTGGATTCAATTCCCACCGGCAAGGGAATGGGTCCCTCGAGCGCCTTCCCCCGACATGCGCGTGAGAGGCCCGGTCGATGTCGCACCTGCCCGGAACGTCCAGCAACCCTCATACCCGGCTGTTCCGGCTTGAATCCATGCCCTACCAGGCGGCACAGGAGCTCGCTTCCTGGCCCGGTCCGACGCTCGGTGAGCACCTGGTGCCGGGGTCGATCTGGACCCATCACGGCCTGGCCGGCTGGCTCGGTGAGCCTGCCGATCCGATGGCCGGAACCTGGCTCTGTGCGGGGGCCCTCGACCTGTTCAAGGTGGGAGCGGCGTGGCTGTTGCTTCCCGAAGGTGACATCTGGACCGTCCGAGGCAGGGCGCGTGCGCCGGGCGTGCGCATCGAGGG
>JBIIHZ010000283.1:0-3712 GCA_044235265.1 Candidatus Sericytochromatia bacterium | reverse complement strand
GGCGGTGGAGCAGCACGGCGTTGGCCCGGTCCAGCAGGCGTTCCACCGGGGCATCGGCCGTCCGACGCATCGCGAGCAGGGAGGCCCGACCGGTCGGGTCGAGGACCGTGAGGGGGACGCAGGCCGAGTCGTCCCAGCTCCACCCGAAGCTCATCGGGCCGCGCCGGGCCGGGGCCATGATCCCGATGACCCGGAAGCGTTCCCCCTTGAGCACCACCTCGTCTCCGATCAGCGCGTTCTCACCGGCCAGGTTCCGGGCCAGCGCGTCTCCGAGCACGACCACGTGGCGCCGCTGGGCCAGGTCGTCTTCCGACAGGAAGCGACCCTCTCGCAGTCGCATCCCGAAAACCCGCGCATAGCGCGAGTCCGTGCCGATCCGGTCCGTCTGGAGTTCCGGCCCGCCGACCAGCCGGGCCGTCATGCCGTCGTCCCACGTCTTGACGGCGGAGATGGCCTCGACGCCCGGCAGGCGTTCGCCCAGGGCCCGGGCATCGCCCCGGGTGAGCCCCTTGCGATAGAGGCCGGCCTTCTTGGCGGCCTTCTTGGCCGAATCTTCCCAGAGCATGATGAACCGGGATCCCCCGAGTTCCTCCACGCCCTTCGAGAGGGTGGCATTGGCGCTCTGCCCGATGCTGACGAGCAGGATGATCGCGAAGACCCCGATGGTGATGCTCAGGACCGTGAGCGCCGACCGCAGCCGGTAGGCCGACAGCGCTCGCCAGGCCAGACGCAGGTACTCGCCCCACACGGCATCACATCCGGAAGGCGTTGTCGGAGGAGGAGGGAGGCTGGATCCGGACGCGCTCGCCCGCCTTCAGACCCGAGACGATCTCGACCATGCTGTCGGTCGAGAGACCCAGGCGCACCTTGCGTCGTTCTCCGGACCGACCTTCCGGCCTGCTCTCGGCGCGTGCCGAACCCGAGGCGACGACCTGCACGGTCGCGGCGTCGCCCTTCATTCGCGTGACGGCTTCCACGGGCAGGGCCACGACCTGCTTGCGGGTCGTGATCCGGATGTCGAGGTCCGCCGACATCCCGGGCTTGAGCACGCGGCCATCGACGTCCTCCACGAGCGTCTCGACGGGAAAGCTCTGCAGCGTCGTGTTGGCGTCCTTCGGGGCCTCGCCGGCGGGGGCGACCTTGCGCACGCGGCCAAGGAAGAGCCGACCGGGAGCCGAGTCGACGCGGACCTCGACGGGCTGCCCGACCCGGACCTGCCCCACATCGATCTGGTTGAGCTGACTCTGGACGACGAGCCGGTCGAGGTTTCCCAGCGTCAGCATGCTGGTGCCCTGCGCCGTGGCGCTGACGCCCGGCGAGACCATCTCGCCGACCTCGATGCCTCGCCGCAGGATGGTTCCGGAGAGCGGGGCCCGGATCGTGGCGTAGGCCAGCTGATCCTCGGTGGCCTTCAGCGCGACCTCGGTCTTGTCGAGCTGGGCGCGGGCCTCGGCGATCTCTTCGGTGCGAGCACCGGCGCGCAGCTTGGCCAGCCGGGCGCGCGCTCCTTCGAGGCCGGCCCGCGCGGCGAGAAAGTCTCCCTCGGCCTGGTCGCGCTCGCGCGGAGTCACCGTGCCAGTCACGCTCGCCTCGCGGGCACGCTTGACCTCCGCCTCGCTCCGGCGCAACTGGGCTTCAGCCGAGCGGACCTCGGCCTCGGCGACGGCCAGATCCTCTCGACGCGAGCCCGCGACGAGCATCTGCCACCGGGCCCGGGCCATGTCCCGGTCGGCGCGGGCCTGGGCCACCGACCGGTCGAGGTCGGTGGTCTCGAGCTGGATGAGGGCCTGTCCGGCAGCCACCCGGTCTCCCGCGTCGACCAGGATGCGGGAGACCTGACCCGCGATCCGACTCTTGACCTCGGTCTTCGTCAGGGGCTGGAGGGTTCCCGTCTCGGAGACGACGATCTCGAGGTCCTGACGTTCGGCGGTGACGAGGTCCTCCTTGCTGGCGCCCTCGGCCTTGCCCTTCAGGGCCCACCAGGCCCCGCCACCCCCCAGGCCGGCCAGGGCCAGGACGGTGATCACCCATCGCGTCGTCGTGTTCATGGGGCTTCCTTCACGGTCAGATGATCGAGCTCGGTGCGGGCCAGACGGGCCTCGATCCGGGTCTGGAGTTCCTGGAGGCGGCTCGTGACGAGCTGGTTTCGTGCCTGGACCACCTCGAGCTGGGTGGCGTAGCCCTGGGCCTGGCGGGTCGTCGTCCAGTCGAGCACCTTCCGGGCGAGGATCGCGGCCCGGGCGGCCAGGTCCGTGCGTGCTTTTGCGGCGTCCAGCCGGTTCTGCGCCACCCGGGCCTGTTCCGACAGGTTCCGGCGTTCGCGTTCCAGGGCGAGTTCTTGCCGGCGGGCTTCCTGGCGTGCGCGAGAGATGTCGCGACCGATCCGGCCGGTCCAGTCGAAGGCGTCATACGAGAGCGTGAGACGCGCATCCCAGACCCCGGCCCAGTCGCTCACGCCGCGGGCCCCGAGCGTCGGGTCGAACGGGTTGTTCCCGAGCTGCAGCGTGCTGCCCACGGAAATCTGGGGCCAGCGCCCGGCCTCGGCGATGCCGGCTCGCGCCTCCGCGGCGTCGCGTCGGGCCTCGATGGCCTGCAAGTTGGGTCGTTCCGTCGTCGAGGTCTCCGGACCGGCTGTGGGCGAAAGGCTTTCGGCCCCGTCGAGACGGAGGTCCCCCGGTTCGAGGTCCACCAGCGTCGCGAGGCGCACGCGCGCCTCTTGCAGGTCGGCCTCACGGGCCAGCATGTCCGTCCGGGACGAGAGCACGGCGGCCTCGGCCTGGTCGAGCTCGCTGGCCGAGAGGCGTCCCGTGCGCACCCCGGACCGGGTCAGCTCGAGCAGCTGCTCGGCGCCCGCGAGCGCCTCGCGCTGGATGGCGAGAGCCCCCTCGGTCCTGGCCACGGCCCAGAAGGCCCGGGAGGTCTGCAGGCTGACTTCGAGGCGGGTCTGCCGTCGGCTCGCCTCGGCTGCCCTGAGGTCGGCCCGGGCGGCCTCGATGGTGTGGGTGATCCGGAAGCCCGTGAAGAGCGGAACCGTCAGCGCGACGTTGCCCTGCAGGGTGGATTGGTCGCGCGAGGCGTTCGCCCCGCCGGTCGTCGCCGTCTGGCTCCGTCGCTGGAGGGCGTTGACGTCCGTGCTGGCGTTCCAGCGTTGCGCCTCGGCGTCCTCCAGGGTCAGGCGAGTCCCCTCGAGTTGCACCTCCGCGGCGAGCGTGTCGGGGTGCCGCGAGAGGGCCCTGCCGACGGCCTCTTCGAGGGTGAGGGCCCGGGCAGGCGTGGCGGTGAGGACGGCGGCCAGGACGAGGCCGGTGACGGTCAGGTGGCGGGTCATGCGGGAACTCCCGGGCGCCGGGGTGTCTGGCGCTCGTCGGACAGGATGTGGCCGTCTCGGAACCGCACCACCCGGTGGGCATGGGCGGCCACATCCGCCTCGTGAGTCACGAGGACGAGGGTCATGCCCTGGGCATGGAGGGTATCGAAGAGGCCCATGATCTCGTCGCTGGTGCGGGAGTCGAGGGCACCCGTCGGTTCGTCGGCCAGCAGGAGTCGCGGGTTGTTGACGATGGCCCGGGCGATCGCCACGCGTTGCTGCTGGCCACCCGAGAGCTGGTGGGGCTGATGATCGAGCCGTTCCTCCAGGCCCATCCGGACCAGGGCCTCCCGGGCGCGAAGGTTGCGCTGGGGGGCTGGCACGCCCGCATACACCAGGGGAAGG
>JBIIHZ010000282.1:0-3715 GCA_044235265.1 Candidatus Sericytochromatia bacterium | reverse complement strand
GCGACCCGGCGGGTGGCTTCCAGCAACTGCAGGATCGGAGCGGAAATGCGCCTTCCCAGCCAGATGGATACGGCCAGGGCCAGCGCGCAGCCGATCGCGAGGAATCCCAGACCGATGTTCAGAATGCGTCGTTGCTCGCGGAGGACGTCGCTGGCCGAGATGTCGACCCCCACGATGAGGTCGGCCGTGGCCTGATGGCGCGTGAGGATGGGGGCATATCCCGAGAGCCACGTGCCGTACTCGTCGGTGTTCAGGGTGAGGTCGCCGGCCGGATGGGAGAGCCCCTCCATCATCTTCTCCGGGGCGGCCGTCTCGTAGGGCTGGTTCAGGTTGCTGTGGATGCTCTCGCTGGCCTCGGTCGAGTCGACCAGGAAGACCCACAGACGCTTCCCCGAAGGGGGATCGAGCCGGTATTGCATCGTGTAGAGGATGGTCCCGGGATTGGCGCGACGCTGGGCCTGCAGGATGCGCTGGAGGGCCTTGTAGCGCGTATCTTCCTCGGAGCGAAGCGCTTCGAAGTCCTCGGCACGGAAGAGGGCTGCGGTCGACGCGGCCATCGACTCGAGGCGGGCTGCGAGCTGTTCGCGCAGCACGTTGTCCATCTCACGCAGAAACAGGACCGTCAGCGAGGTCAGGAGCACGGCGGCCGTACCCAGGATGACCAGTGCGAGACGGACCCGGAGCGGGATGCGAACGATGGGGGACGGGGCCACGAGCTACCTCCCGGCCCCCATCGTAACACGCTCCTCCACGCCTGATTCAGGCGCTCCGACGTCCCCGGTGCAGGTGTGCCGAGGGCGACTGGACCGGCAACAGGTCGAACGCGTCCATCGGTCCGGGTGCCACGTGCATGAGACCGAGTTCGCGTCCGAGGCGATCGCCGAGTTCGCGCGAGGCGTGCGGTTCGCCGTGAGTCAGGAACGTCAGGGCAGGCATTTCCTCGAGTCCCCCGATCCAGTCGACGATGGCGCGCGCATCCGCGTGAGCTGAGTAACCGCCCACGGATGCGATGCGGGCGGCTACCCCCAGGGTCTGACCCATCATCCGTACCGTCCGCGCCCCCTCACGCAACCGGCGGCCGAGCGTGCCCGGTGCCTGGAATCCCACCAGGGCGACCGTCGCATCGGGGTTACCGAGCTGACGATGCAGGTGGTGGCGGATGCGGCCACCCTCACACATCCCTCCTGCCGAGAGGATGATGTGGCGTCCCCCGTCCCGGCTCAGCCGGCGCGATTCTTCCGGATCTTCCACGATGCGAAGACCGGGAATATCCAGCAGGGCCCCGTTACGCACGGCGAAGCTGGCTCGGGGGTCCAGATTCGCGGCATGACGGGCATACAGCTGCGTGGCCGCGAGGGCCATCGGGCTGTCCAGGTGGATGGGGGGGAGCTCCATCCGTTCCGAGAGTTCCATGAGGTCCCAGAGGAGTTCCTGGGTGCGTCCCACGGCAAATGCCGGGATCAGCAGCGGACCTTCGGTCGTCCGGATGAGCGCCGCGAGTTGCTCCTGGCGCGTGGAGGCCGGTTCATGCTCCCGGTCGCCATAAGTAGATTCCGTGACGAGGTAGTCGATGCGTTCCAGGCTGGCCGGTGGCCTCTGCAGCGGGCCCGAGCCTCTACCCAGATCTCCCGTGAACACCAGCCGGCTGCCCTCGATCTCGAACTCAACCAGCGCCGAGCCCAGCAGATGTCCGGCATCATGCAGGGTCAGGCGGATGTCTCGATCGAGAACGAGCGTCTTCCCGTAAGGAAGACGCTCGAACTGGCGCAAGGATGCGTGTGCCTGGGCCTGGGTGTACAGCGGGATGGCTCCGCCTCGCCCGTGGCGCCTGGCCTGCGCCGCCGCCTCTTCCTGGATGTGACCGCTGTCGGGCAAGATGAGCCGACACAGGTCGATGGTGCCCGGAGTAGCATAGATCGGCCCGCGAAAGCCGTTCTGGACCAGGTAGGGCACCAGTCCGGAATGGTCCGCATGGGCATGCGTGAGGACGACGGCGTCCAGGTGGCGGGGATTGAGGGGCAGGGGTTTTGCACCGGGATGGTGCGTCCCGTCGTGGCTCAGACCTGCGTCCACCAGGAGCCTCGTTCTCCCGGTCTCGATGAGGGTGGCGGAACCGGTCACACGCTGGGCGGCACCCAGAAATGTCACGCGCATGGAGGGGCTCCTCTCGTCACGGTGGCTTCCAGAATCGTCCAACCTTCACCAGCGAAAATCCCCCGTTCCCGACGCGGCCAGGCCGCAGGGAGCGAGGGACGGAACACGGGGTGGCTTGAAGACGACGGTCGTCTCACGGGCCCTCCATGTGCTGGCAGCAACCGCAAGGTTGGCCTGCTATGACGTCGGCACGCGCCGACACCAAATGTATACCCCCATCAGGCGGGAATCTCCCACATCTGGTGCCTCAAGTGAAGAGAGTTTCCCGACCGAGGCGGTCACAGAGCGTGTCCAGCAGGGGGCCGATCAGCTGCTCGGGCGCCTCACGGACCTGATCGAGGTCGTCGAAAGCGCTTCCGGGGAAGAATTCGACCACGAGCTCCGAGGCCCGGTCCTGACCGACGCTCCAGAGGAGTGTCCCCGTGCTCCTGAGCGTTCCGAATTCAAGCGTGCCACAGAGGAAAGGGCCGTCGCTGCGCTCGATATCGATGGCGTGAATCCGGACCATGCAGTCTGCCCCTTCGCTGCACGCGACCGTGGCGAAGGTTCACCCCTTCTGCTGGGTACCTCTGCCTCGGCGATGATCGGAGGATAGGGCTCCCGACCACCGGGTGACTATGGTTTGCATCACATCAGGCGTATCGACCATCTGCCAGACGGAGGGTACCGGCGTGGCAAGGCTTCAGGGTTCCATCATCGAGTTCGATCACCAGGTTTCCCTGGGCGTCCAGATCTCGAGCCATCCCTTCCAGGGATTCCGAGGCGTGCTCGAGAACCACGCGCTGGCCCAGGTGACACAGACGCTCTCGGTATGGCTCCAGCGGCTCACGCCCCGGGGACATCCAGAGGGTCAGCCCCTTGAACAGGTCATCGAGGAGGATCGCCCTGTGAGCTTCGTCCATGCCGGTGCCGCCGACAGGCGCATGAATGCCACCGATGAGGTCGAGCAGGCCCGCGGCATGCGGGACCTCGGCGGGAGCCACGAGGTTCAGGCCGATGCCCAGCACCGTCCCTGAGCGGTCTGTCCCGGCCCCCGTGATGCCTTCGGCCAGGATGCCGCCCAGTTTTCGACCCGCGACCACCAGGTCGTTCACCCACTTGAAGCCCAGGAGGCCTGCCGGTAGATGGGGCTCGAGCCCCTCGGCCACGCCTAGTGCTGCCCGGATGGTCAGGTGGGGCAGGGGCGGGCCCGGAAGCCAGACCGAGAACGTCAGAGCCAAACCCGGGACCGTCAACCAGGTCCGGCCGTGCTGTCCGTATCCAGACGTCTGGACTCGAGCGGATACCACGGTACCCGCTCCGGGAGGGGCTTGCTGGCGGTCGCGAAGCCAGGCCTTGAGATGGCCGTTCGTCGAGGGGAGTTCCTCGAAGGCCAGGTGGGGAGTGCCGATCCTGAAAAGCGCAGAGCTGTCGTGGTTCATGACATGTTCAGGATGACGGTTCCTCGTCGAGGTCTGCAATCGCCCCCGCAAAAAGGCCCGAGGCGCCCGTCCCAGTCGCGTGAATCGCGGGGTCGGGCGCCTCGAGGGCTGCAAGTTCCTGGCGGCGGGCTATCTTCTCA
>JBIIHZ010000281.1:0-3737 GCA_044235265.1 Candidatus Sericytochromatia bacterium | reverse complement strand
TCGGACATGGTCGATGACGAAGAGCTGCTCGAGCTCGTCGAGATGGAAGTGCGCGAGCTCCTGAGCGCGTACAAGTTCCCCGGCGACGACATCCCGTTCGTCAAGGGCTCGGCGCTCAAGGCCGTCGAGGCGATGACCGCCAACCCCGGCACGCAGCGTGGCGCCAACGAGTGGGTCGACAAGATCTGGGCTCTGATGGACGCCGTCGATGCGTACATTCCCGATCCCGTCCGCGAGACGGACAAGCCCTTCCTGATGCCGGTTGAAGACGTCTTCTCGATCACGGGTCGCGGCACGGTCGCGACGGGGCGTATCGAGCGCGGTCGCGTCAAGGTCGGTGACGAAGTGGAAGTCATCGGTTACTCGGACACCCGCAAGGTCATCGTGACGGGCGTCGAGATGTTCCGCAAGCTGCTGGACGAGGGTCTGGCTGGCGACAACGTGGGCGTGCTGATGCGCGGTATCGGCAAGGACGATATCGAGCGTGGTCAGGTCCTGGCAAAGCCGGGTTCGATCAAGCCGCACACGAAGTTCAAGGGTGAGGTGTACGTCCTCACGAAGGAAGAGGGTGGTCGTCATACCCCGTTCTTCCCCGGCTACAAGCCGCAGTTCTATGTCCGGACGACGGACGTGACGGGTTCCATCACGCTGCCCGCGGGCGTCGAGATGGTCATGCCCGGCGACAACATCACCATGGACATCGAGCTGATCACGCCGGTGGCCATCGAGGAAGGGATGCGTTTCGCCATCCGTGAGGGCGGTCGTACCGTCGGCGCTGGTGTCGTGACTTCCATCCACGCCTGATAGCTCAGCTATCCACCTGTGTGAGGCCAGTCCCCCCGGGGGCTGGCCTCGTTTTCTGCTAGGATGGGTCATCATCCCCGCCGCTCGAGAAAGGGCGCGTCCATGTCCACGCTGGCCCAGCTGTTGCCCAAGGCCGAGATCCACGTTCACCTGGAGGGGGCCATCCAGCCAGAAACCCTCCTGCAACTGGCCACTCGACACGGGATCCCCCTGCCTGCCAGCGATCTCGAGGGAGTGCGTGAATTTTATCGCTTCAAGGACTTCCTGCACTTCATCGAGGTGTACACCCTCATCTGCCGCTGTCTGCGGGAACCTGCCGATTTTCATCTCGTCACGCGGGAATTCCTTCGAAACCAGGCCCGCCAGAACATCCTCTACACCGAAGCTTTCTTCGCGCCGGGCCATTTTCTGAAGCAGGGCGCCGATCTGGGCGCGATCGTCTCGGCCATCCGTCAGGCGGCTGACGAGGCAGAGCGCGAGGATGGTGTCCGCTTTCAGCTGATCGCGGACATCTCTCGCGAAATGGGTGCCGAGTTCGCGCTCGAGATCACGCGCGAGGTCCTGCGCGTGCGCGATCGCGGCATTCTCGCCCTGGGCATCGGGGGAGCCGAAGCCGATTTCCCCGCCGAGTGGTTCGAGGAGTCCTTCGCACTGGCCCGGTCGGCAGGCATGCCCGTCGTCGCTCATGCCGGAGAGGCCGCCGGCCCCGAAAGCGTCTGGAATGCCCTGCGCGTGCTGGGTGCCAGACGTATCGGTCACGGGTTCAGGGCCATCGAAGACGCCAGTCTCGTCGCGCATCTCGTGGCGGAGCAGGTACCTCTCGAGGTCTGCCCCACGTCCAACCTGCGCATCGGCCTCGTCGAGTCCTATGACCGGCACCCCTTGCTGCGCCTTCTCGAGGCCGGTTGCTTCATCACCCTGAATTCGGACGACCCTCCGATGTTCAACACCGATCTCGTGAACGAGTACGAGGTGGCGCGCACCGTCTACGGGCTGTCGCCCGCTCAGCTGTTCGAGCTGGCCTGCAATGCGGTGCGGGCCTCGTTTCTGCCCGATGCCGACAAGGTGACTCTGCTCGGGACGTTCCGTGCGCGCTTCGAGGCCATCCCCGCCGAACTCCGTTCCTGATTCGAACTGAATCGAGGGCCCCAGGAACGGGACTGACGGGGTATCATGGTCACGTGGTGTGGCCCGTTGCGCTCCCCTTTCATGCAGGAGATTTCTTCGTGATCGGTCTCGATACCGTCAAGCAGGTCGCTCATCTTTCGCGTCTCGAACTGACTGCCGACGAGGAGCAGCGCTTCACCGAGCAACTCGGTGCCATCCTGGCTCACGTCGAGGCCCTGCAGTCGGTCTCCACCGAGGGTGTCGCGCCGACGCATCATCCCCTGCCGCTGCCGAATGTGTTGCGCCCCGATGCCGCGCGCGACTCGCTCACGCGTGAAGACGTGCTCGCCGGAGCACCTGCCGCCGAGCAGGGGATGTTCCGTGTCCCCCGCATCCTCGCAGAGTGAGCCACTCTTGCCATATCGGGCAAGCGGCGACACAATGAATTCGCCAGGGTGCGATGTTGCGCCCGTTCCATTTTTCAACGTGTGCGCGTGAGCGGGATCTTGCATGCGACTCGACAAGTGGCTCAAGATATCGCGCCTGATCAAGCGCCGCACGGTGGCAAACGAAGTGTGTGACCAGGGAAGAGTCCTGGTCAATGGGCGTGTGGCTCGTGCCTCGAGCGAGGTCAAGCCCGGCGATCGCCTCGCCGTCCACTTCGGGCATCAGACGCTCGATGTCGAGATTCTCACCGTTCCCGTGGTGGCTCCCGGTGCCCGTGATGCAGCCTCGCTGTATCGGATCGTGGCCACCACTCCCGTAGCTCGTCCCGATCCTGACTTCCCCTTGCAAGGTTCCTGAGAGGTAGCATGTCGACCCAGATCGAAGATATCTATGCACGCGAGATCCTCGATTCACGAGGCAACCCGACCGTCGAGGTCGATGTCCGTCTCGTGGGGGGTGGGTTCGGACGAGCTGCCGTTCCTTCCGGTGCCTCGACCGGTGCGCACGAAGCCGTCGAACTCCGGGACGAGGACGATGCCTCGCGCTACAACGGCAAGGGCGTGCTCAAGGCCGTCGATCACGTCAATGAGGTCATCGCCAACGAGCTGGTCGGCCTCGATGCTCGTAGCCAGGTCGATCTCGACGAGGCCATGATCCAGCTCGACGGCTCGCCCAACAAGGGCAAGCTCGGTGCGAATGCCATCCTCGGGGTCAGTCTCGCCGTCGCTCGCGCGGCTGCCGATGCGGTCGATCTGCCCCTCTATCGCTACGTCGGCGGTGCCGGGGCGCGGACGATGCCCGTTCCCATGATGAACATCCTCAACGGGGGGGCTCACGCGGACAACGGCGTCGACATCCAGGAGTTCATGGTCCTGCCGGTCGGGATGGCGACTTTCGCCGAGGCGCTGCGGGCCGGTGCCGAGATCTTCCACCAGCTCAAGAAGGTCCTGCGTCGGCGCGGGCTCGCGACGGGCGTCGGTGACGAGGGTGGTTTCGCGCCGGCCGTGAACACGGCCGAAGAGGCGCTCGATCTGATCCTCGAGGCCATCACGCAGGCCGGATATTCGCCCGGCGGGGACGTGATGCTCGCGCTCGACGTTGCGAGCACCGAGTTCTACAAGGATGGCGTCTACCGCTTCGAGGGCGAGGGCGCCACGCGCACCCGGCAGGAGATGGTCGATTATCTCGCCGGGCTCTGCGATCGGTATCCGATCCTCAGCATCGAGGACGGCATGGCCGAGGATGACTGGGAGGGCTGGAAGCTCCTCACCGAGCGTCTCGGTTCGCGCATCCAGCTCGTGGGCGACGACCTGTTCGTGACCAACCCCGAGCGGTTCCGCCAGGGTATCGAGGCGGGCGTCGCCAACGCCATCCTCATC
>JBIIHZ010000280.1:0-3744 GCA_044235265.1 Candidatus Sericytochromatia bacterium | reverse complement strand
GCATGCGGTCCGTTCAGGCCCTCCGGATGACCTCGATGGGGTCAAGCCGCGTGGCCCGTCGAGCCGGGAGAATCGAGAAAAGCAGGCCGAGAACGACTGCGGAGACCCCGGTCAGGACGAAATCGAGACCCTGCATGCGCACCGGCAAGTTCGAGATGTAATAGATATCCGAAGGCAGTGCCATGGGAAAGATGCCCAGCGCGGTCGACAGCAAAAAGCCCGCGACGAGCCCCACGAGCGTGCCCACCACGGTGATGAAAGCTCCCTCCAGCAGGACGAGCCGTCCGGCCATCGTGCCACTGGCCCCCATGGCGCGAAGGATGGCCAGATCGCGACTCTGCTCGAGCACCCAGAGGACGAGCGTGTTGGCGGCGCCCAGGGTGGCGACGACGATGATGAAGAGCACCACGAGGAAGACGACGCGCTTCTCGGTCGCGAGAGCGCCGAGGAGCGGCCGGTTCTGGGTCGTCCAGGGACGAACCGCCCCGGGCAGTTGCTGCTGGATGGCCCGCGCGACCACCGGTGCCTGGAACGGATCGACCAGCCGGACATCCAGGCCCGTCACCCGGTGGCCGAGACCCATCACCTGGCTCGCCAGCGGCAGATCGAGCAGCACGAGATGGGAGTCGAGTTCATACAGCCCGGACTGGAAGAATCCCGAAACCTTGAGCGTCACCCGTCGCGCGAGCCCGGTCACGAGGACGATCGAGTCGCCGCGAGAGATCCCTCGAAGCCGCGCGAGCTCGAGACCGACCAGCACGCCGGAATGGCCCAGGGCGTCCTTGCCGGACGGCTCCTCGACGATCGCCTGACGGTACAGAGGATCCTCGCGCAACCGTTCCCGGGGTACCCCCTGCAGCATGACCCCCGACACCCGGTTGCCCAGCACCAGCAGGGCCTGCCCGGATACATAGGGCCAGACCCTGTCAACGCCAGCCAGACGCGAGACTCCCGACTGCCAGTCCTTCCAGGCAGAGACACCCGTGTTCGCGGGGTCGGTGAGGGAGACGTGAGGGGAGGTCCCCAGGATCTTGGTGACCAGGTCGTGCTCGAAGCCATTGGTGAGGCTGAGTGCTGTCGTGAGGATGCAGACCCCGACCGCCACACCGGTTACCAGCAAAATCGCCTGACGCCAGCGTGCCACGACATGACGCCAGGCAAGAAACAGGAGCACATCCATGGGCCGCATCATACCACGCGAGAGGCCCCCGGACCTGGCGGTCCGGGGGCCTCTCGGGACGACTAGAACCGTTCGAGCAGGACGGGAGTCTTGCGGTCCGCGACGTGAACGGTGTCGATGAACCGGATCTGTCCGGTGGCGGCCCCCATCACCAGGGAGTAGGTGCGATGGCCGGCTCCGAAATAGCGCACGCCATGCAGGATGTCGCCTTCCGTGATACCGGTGGCGGCAAACACGATGTCGTCCCCTGGCGCCAGATCACGCGTGAAGTAGACCTTGTCGAGGTCGATGCCCATCCGCCGGCAGCGCTCCGCCTCGGCCTCGTTCCGGGGCTTGATCCGGGCCTGGATCTCCCCGCCGAGGCAGCGCATGGCGGCAGCCGCAAGCACGCCTTCCGGTGCGCCCCCGACGCCCATGACGGCGTGCACGGCCGTGCCGCGGACGGCGGCCGAGATCGCCGCACAGACGTCACCATCCCCGATCAGCCGGATGCGTGCACCGGCCGAGCGCACCTCCTCGATGAGCGGGAGGTGACGCTCACGTTCCAGGATGACGATCGTGAGGTCGGAAATCTCGCGACGCAGGGCCATCGCGATGATGGCGAGGTTGGTCTTGACGGGGGCCGTGATGTCGACCTTGCCGGCCGCAGCGGGCCCCACGATCAACTTTTCCATATAGGTGTCCGGGGCATGGAAGAGCCCGTTCCGCCCCGAGACCGCCATGACCGCGATCGAGTTGGGCAGCCCCTTGGCCACGAGATTGGTGCCCTCGAGCGGATCGACGGCGATGTCGATCTCGGGACACCCCTGCGACCACGTCCCGACCTTCTCACCGATGTAGAGCATGGGCGCCTCGTCGCGCTCCCCCTCACCGATGACGATGGTTCCCGCGAGATCGAGATGATTGAGCGTGGTCCGCATGGCCTCGGTGGCTGCCTGATCCGCCTCGCGGTTGTTGCCCTGGCCCATGAGGCGGCCAGCTGCCAAAGCTGCGGCCTCGACGACGGTGACGACGTCGTTCATGATGGCGCGCTCGAGGTGCCCGGGAGTCCGATCGCCCGTGGCTTGCGGGAGGGAGGTGGATGCGGGAGCCGGGGTAGGAGTGGACGAAAGCATCATTGCATTCTCCTCGTGTCGAGAGACTCACGCGGTCTCTCCAGAAAAGGTGGATCGCAATTGTATCATGAACGACCCGGAAGGCGCACGCAGAGCGGGGGGCGGGATGCCATCCGGCATCTCGCCCCCCGCTGTTCGAGAGGAACCTGGCTAGATCTTGACCTGTCCAGCAAGAACCAGACCACGCGCGGGATCGAGCGTGATCGTGGCCCCGTCCTCGATCCGATCGAGGTCCACCGTGCCCAGCACGACGGGTTTGCCGAGTTCGAGCGAGACGATCGCGGCGTGGGAGGTCAGCCCACCCGCCTCGACGACGGTCGCCGCCGCGAGCTCCATGGCGGGCGTCCATTCGGCGTCCGTATGGCGGCAGACCAGGATGTCTCCGGGCTCAACCTTTTCGAGCGCTTCGCGCGGGGACGCGGCGACGCGCGCGATGCCGCTCAGAGGGCGCTGACCGAGCCCCATGCCCCTCGCGACGATACTGGTGATCACCTCGACCTGCAGGGAGTTGGTGGTTCCAGCCTCACCCATGGGCACTCCAGCGACCAGGATCGCGAGTTCCCCGGGCGCAATGAGACCCACCCGGGTTGCCTGGACGACGGCCTCGGAAAAGAGCTTCTCGATGTCGTCGTTCTCGCCCACGAGCAGGGGCACGACCCCCCAGACGAGCGCCAGCTGCCGACAGACCTCTTCGAAGCACGACGCCGCGATGATCGGACAGGAAGGACGGTACTTGGAGACGTGCCGGGCACTGGCTCCGGAATAGGTGGCGGTGAGGATGGCGGCCGCATTGAGTTCGGGAACCATCCGCGTCGCCGCGTGACAGATCGCGTCCTGGACGGGGCGCTGGTAATCCCCCTCGAGTTCGGGACGCTCTCCCGGAGTGAAGCTGCGCTCGACCGTGTGCGCGATCCGGGCCATCGTCTCGACGGCCTCCAGAGGGTAAGCACCGGCAGCCGTCTCATTGGACAGCATGACGGCATCCGTACCGTCCAGGATCGCGTTCGCGACGTCCGAGGCCTCGGCGCGCGTCGGGCGCGGATTCTGGATCATCGAATCCAGCATCTGCGTCGCGGTGATGACGGGCTTACCCGCCAGGTTGCAGATGCGGATGACCTCTTTCTGGACGACCGGGACATCCTCGACCGGTATCTCGACGCCGAGATCGCCCCGGGCGACCATGACCCCGTCGGCGACGGCGACGATGTCCGACAGGGCCTGGACGGCCTCGCGGCGCTCGATCTTGGCGATGACCGGGGTCCGCTTGCCGTGCTTCGCCAGTTCTTCCTTGACCTCGAGGACGTCGGACGCCTGCTGGACGAAGCTCGCCGCAACCAGGTCCACCCCCATCTTGGCCCCGAACGCCAGATCCGCCTTGTCCTTGTCGGTCAGGACGGAGATCTTCAGCGGCGATCCCGGGAAGTTGACCCCCTTGCGAGGTTTGAGAGG
>JBIIHZ010000279.1:0-3769 GCA_044235265.1 Candidatus Sericytochromatia bacterium | reverse complement strand
GTGTCGACCAGACGGGCCATGTCGTCGTTGGTCACGACGCGATCGGGCGCATCGTATCCGCAACCGATGATGCGGACGGGAAGCAGGAACTCGGTCACGAAGAGGTCTCCTGGGTGGGCGTGTCGGGCTGGATGGGGCTGGTGTGGCGGGTGCCCGCCGTCGGCTCCGCGTCGGGGCCTGGAGTGGCGGCGGCAAGCGTCTGGAACGTTTCCTCGAGCCGCGGCAGGATGCCTTCCTGGACCGCTCGGCGCGCGACCTCGATCGCGGAGGCGATCGCCGGGGCGCGGCTGGACCCGTGCGCGATGACGCACACTCCGCGGACGCCGAGCAGCAGGGCACCGCCGTGTCGAGCCGGGTCGAGTTCGGCCTTGACCCCCCGGAAGACGGGGCGCAAGAGCCAGGCCCCCAGGCCGGCCAGGAGGCCCCGGGAGCGGATGCCCTCGCGGACGAGATCGGTCAGCCAGTCGGTCATCCCCTCGGCCAGCTTCAGGACCACGTTCCCGACGAAACCGTCGCAGACCACGACGTTCGCCACTCCCCGGGGCAGGGCCCGGGCCTCGACGTTTCCGACGAAGCGGAGGTCGGGGGCCGTGGCGAGCAGGGGGAAGGCCTCGGTGCTGCGCCCATCCCCCTTGCCCGCTTCTTCGCCGATGTTCAGGAGGCCGACGGTGGGATTCGCGAGGCCGAGGACCGTTCGCGCATAGGCCGAGCCCATGCGCGCGAACTGGACCAGGAGGGGCGGGCGGACATCCACGTTGGCCCCCACGTCGAGCAGGACGGTCGGGGCCGGACGGGTGGGCAGGACCACGGCGATCGCCGGCCGTTCGATGCCCCGGATGCGTCCCAGGGTCAGGAGCGCGGCGGCCATGGCCCCGCCGGTCGAACCGGCGGCCACGACGGCCTCGGCCCGTCCCTCGCGCACGGCGCGCATCGCCACCGAGACCGAGGCATCCTTCTTGCGGCGCAGGGCGCTGGCCGCCTCGTCCATGTCGAGCGCTTCCGTGGCCTCACAGACGGACAGGCGAGCGCGCGCCTCCGCAGAGGGCGCACTCGCCGTGATCAGGGCTTCCAGGCGCTGGCCGGGACCGACGAGGAGGACCTCGAGGTCGGCCTGCCGTTCCAGGGCGAGACAGGCGCCGCGCACCAGCTCATCGGGGGCGTGGTCGCCCCCCATGGCATCCAGGGCCACGCGGACTCTGGGCACCGGCACCGGGCTCGGCTTACTGGGCGACCTGCATGACCTGCTTGCCGTTGTAGAACCCGCAGGTGCGGCAGACCGTGTGCTGGAGCTTGGGCGAGCCGCAGTTGCTGCACTTGGTCAGGTTGGGGGCAACCGCTTTCCAGTGCGAGCGACGGTGACCCTGCTTGGAGGACGAGGTCTTCTTCTTGGGTTGTGCCATGGTCTTGCGATCCTTATTCCTGGGGGGACTTCAACAGCGCTTCGAGCTTCTTCCAGCGCGGGTCGACGGGGCGGAGCTCTTCGAGGTAATCCGGCTTGCATCCACACAGGCTGCGAGTCGGCAGGTTGAGCAGCAGGTGCTGGCGCACGAGGTCGCTCACATCGAGCTTGCCTTGCTGCCAGACCTCTTCCTCGACCAGTTCCTGGGGAACCGGGTTCTCCACCACGCGCAGGCTCTCGTCGAACGAGAACTCGACCTCGGTGGGGGCGGGGCCCAGACAGCGCACGCAGACCAGTTCGGCCTTCGCACGCCCCTTGCCGGCCACCCGGAAGAGGCTATTGTCGAGCGCGCGGGACACGGTGACGTCGGCGTGCACCGGACTGACCAACCGGCCGAGATCCTCCGGGAACTCGAGCGGTTCGTTCAGTTCGAGATGGGTCTCGCTGGACGCTGCATTGAGCAACGTGACCACCGAAAGCTGCACGCCAGTTCCCTCGCGACTCACCGACCGGCTTGCCGGGCGACGCCCACCCGAGGGTGTCGACACCTCGGGGCCGATCTTAACCTGTTGCTAGGGTACCCGTTTTCGGGGGGGTGCGTCAAACTAGCGGCTGCGCTCGCGCAGGGTTCGCTCGACGTCGCGACGCACGTCGCGGGCGGCGATCGCCTCGCGCTTGTCGTGCAGCTTCTTGCCCTTGGCGAGACCGATCTCGACCTTGGCCCAGTTACCGGACCAGAAGACCTTGAGCGGGATCAGCGTCAAGCCTTGCTCGCGGGTCTTGCCCCAGAAGCGCAGGATCTCGCGGCGGTGGACGAGCAGCCGGCGAGGCCGCATCGGATCGAGGTTGTAGCGGTTGCCATGCGAGTACGGTGCGATGTGCATCCGGTGGATCCAGATCTCCCCGTTCTCGATGCGGGCGTAGGCCTCCATGAGGCTGGCCTGCCCGGCCCGGAGGCTCTTGACCTCCGTCCCGGCGAGCTCGATCCCCGCCGTCACGGTCTCGAGGATGTGGTACTCGTGGAATGCCCGGCGGTTGTCTGCCACGACGCGCGAGGGTGGCTTGCTTCCCATGGTTCCTCCCCCTGGCGTTGACGTTGCCCGTGGATCCTCGTTCCTGCTACACTCGGGCGTGAAGACGCGGATCTGGCCAGCCTATCCGGTTGATGCCGGAGAACCCCGTCATTATCCGGCGCGTCCGCCGCCGATGCAAGTCTCGTCCAGGCGTGCGAGGGAAAGTCCGTTCCGATGCTGATTCGCCCGGTCCGGTATCTCGATCTGCCCGTCCTCAAGAGCCTCTTCGAGGAGACGCTCGCGGAGGAGTACGAGCGTCGCGGAGTCGACCTCTCGAGCCAGGTGGCCCGCTGGCAGCGGATGTATCCCCTGGTGCGGGCCCTGTCCCTGTTCCCCAATCCGTTCCAGTACTCGATGAACCTGTGGGTGGCCGAGGTCGATGGTGTCGTCGCCGGCTTCATCCAGGCCTCGCCGGCGCTCCGGGACGGCAGTCGCTGGCACGTCGACTTCATCGCCGTCGCTCCCGAGTTTCGAAGCAGCGGGGTCGCCGCCGCGATGCTCGACCACGTCGTGCTCGCCCAGGCCGAGGCCGGAGTCGATTGCTTCACGGCCGAGGTGGACGTCCGGAACCGTCGGGCCCTCGAACTCTACGCCCGTCGTGGCTTTCGCCGGTATGCCCGGCTCGAGTATCTCCAGATGATGCCCGAGGCGATCCAGCACTTCGCCCCGGCCGTCCCGCCCACGGGATTGCGTTCGGTGCGCCCACGCGACGCGGAGGCCCTGCTCGAACTCCATCGGGCCTGCACGCCAGAGGATGTGCGACTCGTGGACACGCGGACGGCCACGGGGCTCGAGATGGGTTTCGTCGAGCACACGCTCGCGCGGTGGCGCCGGAAGCTGGGCCTCTTCGAGGACCGGCGTTACGTCCTCGAGAACGATCGCCGGCAGATCATCGGATACCTGCGGGTCCAGGGGCATTTCCGCTCGTTGCCGCACGTCCTGAGGGTGATGGTGCATCCCGGGTACGAGGATGAACTGCCGGGGCTCGTGGGGTTCGGGCTGGGGAAACTCAGGGGGTTTCCGGACAGTCTCGTCCTCGCATGGGGGCCCGACTACCAGCAGGCCACCCTGGAAGCCTTGAGGGAAGCCGGTTTCGCGTTTCTGACGGAAGACTACCTGCTGGTACGCGACGGCATGGTGCCCGTGAAACCGATCCGGACGGGCCTTCCCTCCGGGGTCGAGGAACCGCTTCTCAAGCCTGCCTACTGTCGCCGCGGCAGCTGAATCGGTCTCAGGTGCCCCTGGAGGACTGGTTCCAGGGCATTCTTTCGAGCACGGCGGGCGTGACGACCCGGGC
>JBIIHZ010000019.1:0-12229 GCA_044235265.1 Candidatus Sericytochromatia bacterium | reverse complement strand
ATCCGCGCCCGACAACCCGTGCAGGAGTTTCGCCCTTCTGGCACGGAGGTGTTTGATGTCCGAGGGCTTCATGCCTCGTTCTTTGCTGGCCACATCCGTGTCCCGGCCCGCGTGGCGTCCCCGGTTACTCGGGGCGTTGCCCGATTTCGCGACGGGTGAGCGCTCGTGGCGCGATCGCCTGGATCTGAACCTGCCCGTGCGTCGTAGCAGTGAGACGGGACGCGTGCCGTGGGCCACTCCCGAGGCCGTCACTCACGAGGCGTTGCCGGGGGGGCTGGATGCCGTGCCCGTCCTCAACTCGAACCATCCCGAGATCGTGCTCGGTACGGGGATCGCCATCTCCACCGCACCGGGGCCTGCCGACCGGCACCTCGACTTCGACTTCAAGGGCCCTTTCGGCTTTTTCAGCGCGCACCAGAACGGCTCGTCCCGCAGGCTCGTTCAGGGCCTCGTGCTGAGCAATCCCGGCCCCGAGCCCGTGACGGTGAAGGTCGAGCGTTCCGCTGCGACCAGTAACCGCGAGGCCCCGTTCCGGGATCGTCCGGGAAATACCGTCTTCGATCCCGACCGTCAGCACACGAGCGGGCCAGGCGATGCGACGGCCTCCTCCATCCTGCGGGGCGTCTCGCCCGTCTTCACGGCTCCCATTCGCCTGGAACCCGGAGAGGTCAAGGTCATCTGGCAGCGGCCCCTCGACCCCGGGGTCGCCTCGATGGTCCAGATGCAGTTCCATTCCGACGGGCCCGTCCACATGGCCGAGCTTTTCGGGACCGAGACGTTCGATTCTGACCGGGCCACCCGGATGTGGCTGGATGGAAATCGCATCCCGTCCGACCCGCGCGATCGCCCCCCTACTCTGCCCGGAGCGGGAGGCGTGCTCATCTACGGTCGGGTGGCCGGCATCCAGCAGGGAGAGACGTGGCGGGGCGTCCTGACCGCGCCAGGCAAGCCCGTGCTCGAGCTGGACGACCGTCCCGAGGTCCGGGCCTTCGCGATCGACACCGTCGTGGCCAAGACGCTGGGGACCGGGCAGGTCCAGTCGGCCCCCCTGCTGCGGCGGTATGCCGATTCAGCGTACGCGTCCCACGGCAATTACGGCGTCACGTACGAACTCGAGCTCCCGCTCGTGCACGCGGGAGCGCATCCGCTCGACGTCGCCCTGTTCTTCGATTCGCCCGGAAAGCCGGGAACGGGACCCAGCCGAGTTTTCCGCGGCGAGGTCGAGGTCCGGGAGGGGGCCCGGGTGCAGAGATTTCACATCAGCCAGCGTTCCGGAGACCTGGGGGACATCCCCATCTTCGAGGCCCGGATGCGACCCGGGGACACCCGGCAGGTCAAGGTCCGGCTGGTGATCCCGGCCGACATCACCCCGGCGCAGGCCTTGCGGCTCCAGACGCGTCCGACGGCCCAGGTCAACCGGCTGCAGATGCGGCGGCTGTTTCCTGACCGGTGAGTCGTTCGCTGTAGAACCGGGTCATGTAGAGGGTCTTCACGCGAGCCTGCACGCGGCCTCCGTGGTACACGTACCCGAGCACCCGTTTACCGGCCACCAGGCTGGCCATGCGCTCCTGCATCCAGGGGCCCCAGTTCGGGGGCGTGCGGATGACGACGAGGTGGCGCATCTGCCTCATGCGCAGGTCTTCAGGCAGGTGATACACCACCCACCGGTAGCGATGGAGCAGATCTTCGGGCAGGGTCGGCCGCTGGTCCTGGACGGGGGATAGTCCCGTCAGCAGGACCAGGTCTCCGAGATGCGTGGGACGGAAGGTGCCAGGCGGCGGCGCCTCTCCCCCGTCATCCGTTTCCTCGAGCATCGCCGGCAGCGGGCTCTCCTCTCCCCCGAGGTCGACCACGAGCACCCGCCCCCCGTCACGGAGCAGCGAGATGGCGAGGGCAGCGGTCACGGCTGCCGTGGACGTCTGGGGGGTCGGGCCCGTCACGGCAATTTCCCGGGTCAGGTGGCCACCCGTTCGTGATAGCCGCTGGAAGAAGTGGCTGAGGGCCTGACAGGGGGGGCTCAGCCACTCCATGAAGCGGCCACCCTGTCCGAGACTCGCCGGCAGAATGCCGAGCACCGGGATTCCCTGGTGCTCCGGAAGGGCGATGGGGTTTCGTTTCTTTCGCCGGAACAGGGTCAGCAGGAGCAGCATGGCCCCGGAGACGGCCATCGGGAGGGCCCATCGGGTGGCTCGCGACTCCCGACGTGGCCCCGCGGAGAGGGCAGGAGGGGGGGGGCGGTCGATGCCCACCGAGGCTGCAAGGCCCGAGGCCTGGATCTCCCGTTCGACCTGAGCCTCGAGGGCCTCATGAACCCTCAGGGTCTCCTGTCCACTGGCCTCGACCTCGGCCCGTACCACCACGCCCCCGGGCACGGGATCGATGGCGATGAGTTGCAGGTGCTCGCGAAGGTCCTGGGGAACGGCCTGGAAAAGCCCAGGGAGCCAGGCCATCTGCGCTTCCTCGGTCCAGAGGACCGAGGGAGCGGGTGCCGGGCTCGCCAGGCGCTTCACGCGGATCTCCGTACCCAGGGCGAGGGCGGGATCGCAGAAGGCGATGAGCCCGGAGAGACCCAGGACGAGCGCGGCTCCCTTCATCGGGTCACACCAGGGCCTTGGCTCCCGCCTCGAGGCGCAGCAGGTGCGCCTTGTCCGTCCGCTCCCAGGGGAGGTCGAGGTCGGTGCGACCGAAGTGCCCGTAGGCTGCCGTCTGGCGGTAGATGGGCCGTCGCAGGTCGAGTGCCCGGATGATGCCAGCGGGTCGCAGATCGAAGTGTGACTTGACGAAATCCTCGATGAGGCGCTCATCGATCCGGGCGGTACCCTGGCAGTCGACCATGATCGAGGTCGGCCTTGCCACGCCGATGGCGTAGCTGACCTGCACCTCGCAGCGGTCGGCGAGGCCGGCCGCGACGACGTTCTTGGCGACGTAGCGTGCCGCGTAGGCCGCGGACCGGTCCACCTTGGTGGGGTCCTTGCCGGAGAAGGCCCCGCCGCCGTGACGGGCATAGCCTCCGTAGGTATCGACGATGATCTTGCGCCCCGTCAGGCCAGCATCGCCCATCGGCCCACCGACGACGAACCGACCGCTGGGATTGATCAGGAAACGGGTCCCGTCGATCAGGTCCGCGGGCACCACCTCCCGGATGACGTGCTCGATGATGTCGGCCTCGATCTGCACCGGATCGACCTCGGGGGCGTGCTGGGTCGAGACCAGCACGGTGTCGACTCGAACCGCCCGATCGCCCTCGTACTCGACCGTGACCTGGGTCTTCCCGTCCGGACGCAGGTAGGGCAACACGCCGGTCTTGCGGACCTCGGTCAGACGACGCGCCAGACGGTGTGCCAGCGAGATCGGAAGCGGCATCAGTTCGGGCGTCTCGTTGCACGCATACCCGAACATCAGTCCCTGGTCACCTGCGCCGATCTGCTCGATCTGCGCGTCCTGCTCCTCGGAGAGGATGCCGGTTCCCCGGACCTCGAGCGAGGTGTCCACGGCACCGGCGATGTCGGGGCTCTGCTTGCCGATGGCCAGCAGCACGCCGGCCGTCTCGGCATCGAATCCGAACTTGGCGCGCGTGTAACCGATCTCGGTGATGGTCTTCCGGACCAGGTCCGCGATGTCGACCTGGGCGGTGGTCGTGATCTCGCCCGCGACCAGCACCAGGCCCGTCGTCACCGTCGTCTCGCAGGCCACCCGGCCCATCGCGTCCTGAGCCAGGATGGCGTCCAGCACGGCGTCCGAGATCTGGTCGCAAATCTTGTCGGGATGCCCTTCCGTGACGGACTCGGAAGTGAACAGTCTTCGGCGTGCTGTCATGCGGTTTCCTTGCAGGCCCCGGCTGGCGGCTGGCGCCATTCCGGGTGTGACGGGCGACACTTCGGGTGAGCATCTCTGCATAGCACGCTCGTCATGGTGCCGTCAATCAGGGTGTCAGGGCCGCGAGCGGGGCCGTGCTAGACTGATGGCTGCTCGTGAAAGGATGCCTCGTGCCCGTCCAGTCCATCCCGGACCTCGAACCCCACCTGCAAGCGGCTCTGCGCCTGCATGCCGAGGCACTCGTCATCGACGCGCATGCGGACACGCTCGATCGGGTTCTCGTCGAGGGCCACGGCTTCATCGACGCCTGTGACGACTTTCATATCGACCTGCCGCGGGTCCGCTCTGCGGGCGTCAACCTCCAGGTGCTGTCCCTGTGGTGTCCGCCGGACCTGACGGGGGACCAGCCCCTCGTCCGGAGCTTGTCCATGATCTCCGCCTTCGATCGCATGCGACGCGAGTCGGCAGACGTCCGACTCGTCTCGCGGGTACGGGACCTGGCGGTGGAGCGACCGGGCTTCGCCTTCTCCTTCGAGGGTGCCGAGCCGCTCGGGGCGGATCTCGGGCGTCTCGAGGTCTTCCATCGCCTGGGGCTGCGGATGATCGGCCTCACGTGGAACGGTCGCAATGCCTTCGCCGATGGACAGCGGGTCGGCGATCGCCCCGGTGGCCTGACGCGTCTGGGCCATCAACTCGTCGAGCGCATGCAAGAACTCGGGATCGTGCTCGACCTGGCGCACATCGCCGAGCCCGGATTCTGGGATGCCATCCGCGACCACGGGGGGCCCAAGGTCGTATCGCATGCCAATGCGGCCAGGCTCCATCCGCACGTGCGGAACCTCTCCGACGAGCAGCTCGAGGCGATCGCCGCCAGCGGCGGAGTGGTCGGTGTCACCTTCGTCCCCGGCTTCCTCGGTCCCGAGGGCGTGGACGCGGGAACCGTCGCGGATCACATCGAGCACATGTGGCATGTCATGGGTGACGAGCACGTCGGGCTGGGCTCCGACTTCGACGGCATCACCCGCACGCCTGTCGGTCTCGGTCACATGGGCGAGTTGCCCCACCTGACGGCCGAACTGCTGCGTCGGGGGCATCGCGAAGAACGGATCGTCCGCCTGCTGGGTGGAAACTGGGCCCGGGTCTTCCGGGCCGTCTGGGGCGCCTGAGCGCCGGGAGGTCCCGATGACGAGCCAACGTCCGAGCCGGGTCGCCATCGTCTGGGGAGGCGCGTCCTCCGAGCGGGAGGTTTCCGGCTGGTCTGCCGGCATGGTCCGGGAACATCTCGACCCGGGACGCTTTCCCGCCGAGCTGGTCGATCTGTCCGAGGTCGGTCCCGGCAGGTGCTGGGATCTGACGACGCTCGCCCAGCGGTTCGATGTCGCCTTCCTCGTCTGCCACGGGGGCGCGGGCGAGGATGGTACCTTCCAGGGCCTGCTCGAGCTCATCGGGATGCCGTACACGGGCTCCGGTGTCCTCGCCTCGGCCCTCGCCATGAACAAGATCCGGACGAAGCAGGTGCTCCGTCAGGTCGGTCTGCCCACGCCCGACTGGGAGGCGATCGATCTGCGCTTGATGGACGGTGCCGGGATCGAGGCCTGGAAGTCCCGGCTCGGGGCGACTCTCGGGTTCCCCCTGGTCCTGAAGGCCGATCACCAGGGATCCAGCGTGGGCATCGCCATCGTGGCCGATGACGCGGCCCTGCAAGCGGCCTGGCCCGAGATCGCCGCGCTCGGTCCCGAGATCCTCGCAGAGCGCTTCATCCCCGGCGTCGAGGTCACGGGTGGGGTCGTCGGGGGCGGGCATGTCGAGGCTCTCCCCGTGGTCGAGATCATCCCGGCCTCCGGCTGGTTCGATTTCGAGGCCAAGTATCGCTCGGAAGGGACCCAGGAGATCGTGCCTGCCCGCCTCGACCCCGCCCTGACGGATCGGGTCCAGGAACTGGCCGTGGCGGCCCACCGGGCGCTCGGGTGCTGGGGCATGTCCCGCACGGACATGCGCATCGACGCAGCGGGTGAGGTCTGGATCCTCGAGACCAACACGCTCCCCGGGATGACGGCGCAGAGCTTGCTGCCCCGTGCGGCACGCGCGGCAGGCTGGACGCTCGGTGACCTGTGCGATCGGCTGATCGAGACGGCTCTCGAGCGACACGGGGAAGGGCGTCTCGGCGCCGGAGCCATCACCGGATGATGGCGCCCCTACCCATGCTCCTTTCGGGAGGGTTGCTGGCAGGCCTGGTGGGCCTGGGCCTGGCCGTCCGTCGCCGCGAGCAAGGTTTCTGGCTGCTCTCGGTCGTCGCGCTCGCACTCGGGGGCTGGCTGGCGCTGGAGAGGGGGACTCCGGCGGCCTGGGGCCTGCTCGCGTTCATGGCCCTGCTCGCGCTCGCCGGTTGTACCGTGGAAAGTCTGTCGGAGCGCCAGAGGTGGACCCGCGGGTTGGTCGGTCGCCAGGACGCCATGGCCGCGATCGTCGGCAGCATGGTGGCCCTGTTCCTCGTCCCCGGTCCGCTGGCCATGATCGCCGGGACATTCCTGGGAGTCCTGGTCGTGCGCGTCCGCTCGGCTCGCGGGGCGTTCATCGCGCTCCTGCGCGATACCCTTCGCACCTCCTATGCCATGCTCGGGGCAGCAGCCCTCCGGGTGCTGCTCGGGGTGGTCTTGCTCGAGAGCCTGCTACGGCTCATGCCGAGGCTCTGACGTCATCTGCCGTTGACGGGAGTCTCGCGGGGGCTTCATGCGGGTAACCTAGTATCGGCATCACGGTCGATGAAACGGGGGATCTTCATGTCCGTCACGCGCGCTCGCCTACCGGGATGGTCAGCCTGGTCGCTCGTCCTGGCCCTGCTCGCCGCGCTCCCGGTGCATGCCCTGGAGGATCCGGGCTGGCCCCGTAACTTCCACCAGGTCGAGGACCATCTCTGGCGGGGCGGGAAGATCGAGAGCCGCGAGCAGCTCCGCCGCCTCCGGGATGAACTCGGGGTGAGGACCGTGATCTGTCTGGCCCGGGATTCGCTCGGCCCGCGCGGGCAGAACGAGCTCGACTGGGCCCCGGAACTCGGAATGCAGGTCGAGACGTGTTTCCTGGGTGATCAGCCTCCCCCCGAGGACCGCTGGACATCGGTCCGTGATCGCATGCGGGCGGGCGATGTCTACGTGCACTGCAAGTGGGGGGCCGACCGGACGGGCGCCATCGTCTCGCGCTACCGCCAGGAGGTCCAGGGCTGGACGCCCCGGCAGGCCTTCGACGAGGCCCTCCGGTACGGATTCAAGCCCTGGCTGGGGGATCTCCGGGTCTGGATGGGCATCGAGCGAGGGTCCGTGAAGCCCCCGGTTCGCAAGCGGGCGTGATCGCACCGGGTTGGATGGGGAGGTGACCTTGCAGAAGCCACATCCGCCGACCGCACGGTGTTCCAGCGCATGGATGCTCCTGCTGACGGTGCTGGCGGGCTGTCCCGCCCCGGGGGGCTCGTCCGGGGCCACGGGGTCCCTGCCCCCCCTTCCCGGTCGCCCGCTCGCGATCGCCGACCTGCCCGGGTGTCCTGCACCGCCCGTGGTCGGCTCGGCCCGCGATAGGGCTGACCTGGCCGAGCTCCTGGACCGGCAGACGCGCCGGACGGCAGCGGCACGCACGGCCTTCGATCGCTGGCAATCCGAGGGTCTTCCGCTCGCCCACAGTGCGCGTACCGACGAATGGCTCATCGAGGGCCGCTTCGTGCCGCCACGCGCCGCCCGTGCCCTCGCGATGGTTCACGTCGCCATGCACGACGCGTTGCTCGCCGCGGCCCGCGACCAGGCCCGCTACCGCCGGGGGGGGCCGTGGCTCCGGGCACCGCGCCTCGCCACGGCGGACGTGCGCGTGAGCCCCTGGCGTTATCCCTCCGAGAGGGCCGTCGTCGCGGGGGCCTGGGAAGCGGTCATGGTTTCCCTCCTGCCCGATGCGAGTGCCTCGATCACCCGCGAGGCGGCCGAGGCCGTCGAAGCCGAGCGCGATCTGGGGATCTCGACGGCTTCGGACCTCGAGGCGGGCCTGGCGCTCGGACGCGAGGTGGGAGCCCGGGTGGTCCGTCTCCGCGCCGATGACGGTGCCGCGCAGCCGGCGACGGGCAGTCTCGTGCCTGCTCCGGGGCGCTGGGGACACCCGGCGGCGATGGAGCCCCATGCCGGTTCTTGGCGCCCCTGGTGGATCGGGCGGGGCGATCGCTTTCGCCTGGCGGGGATCGCCACGGCCTCGGAGGCCCTCCAGACCGAGCTCGAGGAGGTGCGCCGCGAGGTCGAGAGCCTGGAGCGATTCCCCTGGAAGCTCGACCAGGCCAGCTACTGGAACTTCGATGTACCGGCGATCCTCTGGTCGCAGGAGGCCCGACGCCTGCTGCGCCTGCGCCCGACCTCGGATCTCGTCCGGGCGAGGGTCCTCGCGGAGCTCGCGACGACCCAGGCCGATGCGTTCATCTCGGCCTGGGACACCAAGTACACGGTCCTCCGTCCCCGGCCGGCCATGCTCGATTCCGGCCTGCAGGCCCGGATGCCGTTCGCCACTCCGCCGCACCCGTCGTTTCCCTCGGGACACGCCGTCGCCTCGGCCGCCGGCGCCTGGTACCTCTCGCAGGTCTTTCCCGGGGAGCAGCGGCACCTGAACGACCTGGCCAACCAGGCCGCGATGTCGCGCCTGTATGCCGGGATCCATTTTGCGAGCGACAACCTCGCCGGCCTCGATCTGGGCAGGCGGGTCGGACAGGCCGTCCTCGAGGCCCTGCCCGAGCCTCCTCCCGTGCTGCGACCCTGATGCACCTCCCCGGCGGTTGGCGTCGGTGCTGTCCGGCGCTCCTGGTCTCGGGCGGGCTCGTGCTCGCGGGCTGTGGGTCCGGACCTGCGCGCGTCGAGCTTGCCCGGGCCGCCTGGACGCCGTCAGGCCTCGTGCCCACGGTCGGGGGTACCCCCCTCCGGGTCGCCCCGGCTCTACTGGACACGATGCCTGCGCTACCCGCCGGCTGGCTCGGTCAGGCGAACTGGTGGGAGGATTTCGAGCAGGGCATGGCCTCCTGGTCGCTGCGAGTGACGGCCGGGCAGGGCACGTGGCGCGTCGAGCGTTTCGGTGCGTGTGGCGCGGCCCTGGTCGTCCGCCTCACCGGGGCGGGCGAGGCGATCGCCGACTTGCCCCTGCCGTCGGGCGTCCTGGCGGGCAGTCGCTTCAGGGCCTGGCTGGCCGGCCAGGGCGGCGCCCGGGCCTCCCTGTCTCTGAGGGATGTGCGCCGCTCGACGGTGCTCTGGGAAGGCGACGGGACGCCAGGCTACCAGCCCGTCCCGGTTCTTGCCCGGTGTGACGTCTCATTCGAACCGTTTACCCGGCTCGTCTGGCAGGTTCGGGCCTCCGGATCGTCGGCCGTCGCGCTCGACGATCTGGCCGAACTTCAGCCGACGTCCTGAGGGACCCGGGCCAGACAGCCTTCGAAGCCCCTGCTCAGCTCCTCGCGGTCGAGGTGGCGCCCGATGAACACCAGGACGTTCCGGCGCGCTTCTCCGGGTTGCCACTCGGGGCCGGGGGCGTGGTCGAATAGCATGTGCACCCCCTGGAAGACCATCCGGCGCGCCTGCCCCGCGAGGTCGAGCAGCCCCTTGAAGCGGAACAGGTCCGGACCGCGCGACTGGAGCAGGGCACTCATCCAGCGGTTGAAGGCTGCCGGATCGACCTGGCCGGGCATCGTCAGGCTCACCGAGACCACCTGCTCGTCATGACGCGACGTCCCGGCCTCATGGTCGTGGTCGCATCCGGGCGCGCAGGAGTCCCCGTGGTCGTGCTCGGCCTCGTGCGCGTGGACATGTGCATCGTGCTCCGGTAGCGCTTCGAGGTGTTCGAGCACGCGGTCGAGCTCGAAGCTGCGCCGGTCGAGGACGTCGTCGAGGGAGACGGCGCCCCGGCTGGCGCGGATCAGGTGAGCCCCGGGGCGGATCTGCCGGACCGTGCGTTCGACGGCGTCGAGGGCCTCGGGAGAGACGAGATCGCCCTTGTTCAGGACGACCACGTCCGCGAAGGCCAGCTGGGTCCGGACCTCGGGACTCCGGTCGAGCTGCTGCTCGAGGTGGACGGCATCCACCACCGTCAGGATCGCATCGAGCCGGAAGTGGCTCTGGATCTCGGCATCCGTGAAGAAGGTCTGGACCACCGGCCCCGGGTCGGCCACGCCGGTGGTCTCGACCCAGACGTGATCGAAGCGGTCCCGTCGCCTGAGAAGGTTTCCGAGGATCCGGATGAGATCGCCGCGCACGGTGCAGCACAGGCACCCGTTGTTCATCTCGAAGATCTCTTCCTGGGCCCCGATGACGAGGGCCTGGTCGATCCCGGCCTCGCCGAACTCGTTCTCGATGACGGCGATCCGCTTGCCATGCTCGGCCGTCAGGACGTGGTTGAGGAGGGTGGTCTTGCCGGCTCCGAGGTAGCCGGTCAGAACCGTCACGGGGATGCGATCGTCGATTTCCGGGGTCATGGGGCCCATCCTCTGTGCGTGTTTCGGGCGAACGGGTCAGGACGAAGGCGTATCGCGGCCGGACATGAGGGCCACGCCCCCATCCACGCAGCCGGCGGCCAGGTAGCGATCATCGCTGGACCAGGCGAGCGCCGAGACCCCGTCGTGCAGGGCCACGGCCATCCGGGGTTCGAGGCCCCGATCGAATCTCCAGACCATCACGACGGCATCGGAGGCCCCGGAGGCCACGAGCGGGCCCCGATGCTGGGCAGCCAGCGCCTCGAGCGGTTTGCTGTGCCCCTCCAGGATCCGGGGCGTTCGGCCTTCGGGGCCGGCGCCCGAGCAGTCCCAGACCGTCACGCAGTCACTGCCTCCGGTCGCGAGCCAGCGACTCGAGACATCCCAGGCGAGTTGCTGCACCTTTTTCGGGTACCCGCTCATCTGCAGGGGCGTGCGCGATCCGGGCATCCAGAACTGCATGGTGCGGTCGTGGTCGCCGGTGGCCAGGAAGCGCCCGTCCGGGCTCCAGGTCACGATCTGACCAACTCCGGAGTGTTCCCGGAGCTCCTGGGGGTCCTCGACGAACGGCGTCCACAGGGCGATCGCCCCCGGGACGGCCACCGCGAGCTGCTTGCTGCCG
This sequence comes from Candidatus Sericytochromatia bacterium, assembly GCA_044235265.1. Classification (GTDB taxonomy): domain Bacteria; phylum Cyanobacteriota; class Sericytochromatia; order S15B-MN24; family UBA4093; genus JAYKJE01. The sequence continues at coordinate 1,316 of JBIIHZ010000019.1, read as the reverse complement.
GGTTTCCAGGCGAGATCCACGATGCCGCGAGGCAGGGGGCTCACGGCCCGGTGCAGCGACCCGTCGGGTTTCCAGAACGTCAGATGGCGGCCGGCCGCACTGGCGAGGAACTTGCCCTCGGACTGCCAGGCCACCCTGGTCCCCCAGCCGTCGCCGCTGGGCAACGCACGGGTTTCGCCCGTCTCGACGTGCCAGAGTCGGACGTGCCCGTCATGCCCGATGCTGGCGAGCCAGTCCCCGCGAGGCTGCCAGGCCAGGTTCTCCGTGCCGCCCTCGTGACCGGGGAGTCGTGCCACGGCCTCCCCCGAGTCGGCATCGACCACGAGGATGGGGCCGCTGATCGAGGCGATCGCCACCCAGGGGCGGGAGGCATGCCAGGCCAGGTCTTGCACGTGGTCGCCCACCGTGAAGGCGTGGAGCACCTCCCACGCCGGGATATCGAGCGTGGACATCCCGGTTCAATCCATGATGAGGCGACGCACGACGTGGTTGCCCCGGTCGCAGATGAGCAGGCTGCCATCCGGCAACACCGTCAGTCCCGCCAGCGCATTGGACAGCTGGACGCTCCGGGCATCGCCGTCCACGGCATCGAGGCCGTGGAGCGCGACGGTCGTGACCTGGTCCGTGGACAGATCGATCATGCGGATCGCGCGGTTCATCGTGTCGGTCACGTACAGCCGATTCCGGACGGCATCCAGCGCGAGCCCGCCCCAGACATTCGTGAAGACCTGACGCTGGGGGATGTTGTCGGCAAAGTGGAACTTCGCCGACCGGCGCGGCCCATCCTGGAACCCGGCCACCCCGGTATCTGAATAATACCGGACGGAATCCGTGGCCTCCTCGGAAGGCCTGATCGAGCCTGATGCCACGGTTCCGGCGTAGGTTTCGACGAGACCATCGCGGAAGCTACCGGTCACGGGAGCCACGGCGCGACGGATGACGTTGTTGAGGTTGTCGTAGATGTAGAGTTCCTGGTTGCTCCCTGCGCGCCGCCAGGCGACACTCAGCGGGCGATTCAGAGAGGCCCGGAGACTTGCGCTCGCCCCGGCGGGTTGATCCAGGACCCGTCCAAGTTCGACGGGAGCGTCGGAGTAGCCGTCACCGATGAGCGTCTCGACTTCACCCGTGGTCTTGATCATCCGGATCCGGTTGTTGCGGCGATCGGCGACATAGAGGTTCCCGCTATCGTCGAAGCACAGGCCTGCGGGGTCACGGAAGCGGGCCTCTGAGAGCGGTCCGTCCACATATCCACTCAGGTCATCCCATTCGTCATCCGGAGTATGGTCTCCCAGGCGGTACAGCCGGTCAGCCACCAT
>JBIIHZ010000018.1:0-12238 GCA_044235265.1 Candidatus Sericytochromatia bacterium | reverse complement strand
CCGCCGTGAGGGCACGCTCGCAGCACTCGGCGAAGATGCCCTCATCTCGCGTCTCCGGACGATCCTGGCTGAGGTCCCGGTTCCCCCGGACTGGCTCGGGATCGGCGACGACTGTGCCATCACGACCGTCGCACCCGGCGAGTCCTGCGTGACCACCACCGACCTGCTGGTCGAGGACGTCCATTTCCGGCTCACGACGACCGACGCCCGGTCCCTGGGCTGGAAGGCCCTGGCCGTCAACGTCTCGGATGTCGCCAGCATGGGGGCGGAACCGGCGTGGGCCACGGTCTCGCTGTCGCTACCCGGTGCGTGTCCCGTGGAATGGGTCGAAGACCTCTACCGCGGGATCGCCGAGGCGGCGCGCGCATGCGGGATCGCCATCGTCGGAGGGGATACCGTGGGCTCGCCCGGTCCGCGGACTCTCGCCATCACGGCGGTCGGGACGACCCGGCATCCGCTGCGCCGGGATGCCGCGCGTCCCGGCGATCGCCTCGCCCTGACCGGCTGGCCTGGCCTCTCCCACGCGGGTCTCTGGGTCCTGGAGCATCCCGACGCCCGTTCGGGGATCGACCCGGAACATCTCGAGGTCGTGCTGGGTGCCCACCGGCGACCTCGCCCACACCTGGAGGAAAGTCGGGTGCTGGTCGGGTTGGGCGAACGGGTTGCATGCCTGGACAGCAGCGACGGCCTGAGGCGCTCGGCCGGGGAATTCGCCCGGGCCAGCGGGGTCCGGATCGAGCTGCAGCGGGCCTTGATCCCGCTGCATCCCGCCCTGGTGGCGATCGCGCGGGTCGCCGGTGCCGACCCCGTCGTGTGGGCACTCGCGGGGGGTGAAGATTACCACCTGGTCGTCGCAGCCTCTCCGGTCACGCTCGCCCTGGCGCGGGAGCGTGGGCTCGAACTGGCCGTGGTCGGCAGCATCGTCGACGGGTCGGGGGTCTGGCTCGACGGCTCGCCCTGTCCGGAGCGCGGGCTCCACGAGCACTTCGCCTCCGGAATCTAGGTTGTCGGGCCTCCCTGGCGGAACCGTACGCGCAGCAAGCATTCCGATTGCTGGTTGAGTTGCTCGGCCACCACGTACAGTTCCAGCTGCTTGAGGACGGTCTCCAGGCTCAGGCTGGGTTCCTGGTAGGTCCGTTGCATGAGCATGACCTCGTCACGGTGCACCTCGGCTTCGATCATGGTGGTTCTCCTTTCGACGGTGACTCGATGCTAGTCACCTGGAGGGCGTCTCGCATCGGTCACGACTGCCGAAATGGGCGGGTCGGATTGACGCCAGGGGAGATTTTCCGGTATGATGTCAAATGGGGGAGCCTTTGCATGCATGTCAGAGTTGAGGGTGGCGCCCCCTGCCCGTCCTGGCACCGGGGCCCGGACCTAGAACTGGATTCCGTGTCATGACCACCGCCGAGTTTCCCCTGCATGTCGTCTTCATCGGGGACGTGGTCGGTCGTCCGGGTGAAGAAGCGGTCCAGACCGGGCTCGAGCGCCTCAGGCGCCAGCTCCCCGTCGACGTCGTCATCGCGAATGGCGAGAACGCCGCGGGTGGCAAGGGGCTCACCGAGAAGTCCTACAATGCGCTCCGGGATGCGGGGGTCGACGTGATCACCCTCGGCAACCACGCCTGGGACAAGCGCGAGATCTTCGATTTCATCGATCACGCCGATCGCATCGTCCGCCCGGCCAATTATCCCGCGGGGACGCCCGGCCGCGGCTGGACGACCATCGAGGTCGCCGGTCGCGACATCGTCGTCTTCCAGTTGCTGGGGCGCGCGTTCCTGAACATCGGAGACTGTCCGTTCCAGGTCGCCGAGCGGGAGATCACCCGGATCCGTCAGATTTCCCCGGTCGTCATCCTCGACATGCACGCCGAGGCCACCAGCGAGAAGGTGGCGATGGCCTACATGCTCGATGGCAAGGTGAGTGCCGTCCTGGGGACGCATACGCACGTGCAAACGGCCGACGAGCAGATCTTTCCGGGTGGAACGGGGTATATATCCGATGTCGGGATGACGGGGCCTCGCGATTCCATTCTCGGGATCCGCAGTGATCTGGCCCTGAAACGCATGCGGGACCAGTTGCCCGTCCGTTTCGAGGTCGCAGAAGGTCCAGGTGTTTTCTCGGCCGTCTGGCTGTCCATCGACGCGCATTCGGGGCGCACGCTCCAGATTCAACGCATTCAATATCGCTGATCCATCACGCCCACATCCCCGCAGGAGGTTCGCGCATGGAGGTCTTCAAGGTCTCGGCCAGATCCAATCCGAGTTCGGTTGCCGGTGCCCTGGCGGGAGCCCTGCGTGAGCGAGGTCGTGCCGAACTCCAGGCGATCGGGGCCGGGGCGATCAACCAGGCCGTCAAGGCCGTGGCGATCGCCCGGGGGTACGTCGCTCCGGGGGGCATGGATCTCGTCTGCATTCCTGCCTTCATCGATCTCGATATCGAGGGGGAAGAACGGACGGCCATCAAGCTGATCGTCGAGCCGCGCTGAGGAGCGCTCCTTGCGAATCGACTGGCACCTCCACAGCCATTTCTCGGACGGGCGTGACGACCCGCGTCGGGTCGTGCTGCGTGCCGTCGAACGGGGCGTACGCTGTCTCGCCCTGACGGATCATGACACCGTCGCTGGGCTACCGCTCGCCGCAGAGGCCATCCGGGCCCACGGCTGGGCGATCCGCCTCGTGCCGGGCATGGAGTTGACGGCCCGGTGGGACGACCGGGAAGTCCACGTCCTCGGGATCGGTTTCGATCCGGCGCATCCGGCCATCCTTTCGTGGGAGCAGCGCATGAACGCGAATCGCTGGGCTCGCGCCCTGGCCGTGCTCGAGCGTCTCGACGCGGCGGGTGCGACCGTCCCGGAATCCCTGCTTCGCAGCGAACTGGGGCCGGCGCCTGCGCCGACCCGCCAGCATCTCGCCCGGGCGATCGTGAAGGCCGGTCATGCACGCGGCGTCCGCACCGCCTTTGCACGCTTTCTGGTTCGCAAGGGGCTGGCGCATGTCCCGATGGTCGTGCCGCCGCTCGAAGAGGCCGTCGAGGCGATCCACGTCGCGGGAGGGATCGCCTCTCTCGCCCACGCGGGACGCTATGGTTCCCTGTCGGGTGGGTATGAGCCTCTGGCAGAGGTCGGGGTCGATGCACTCGAGATCGGGCATCCGGCCCACGATGGCACGTGGAGGCATCATCTGCTCCAGGCGGTCCAGCAGCTGGGCCTGGGCGCCACCTCGGGAAGCGATGATCACGGAGAAGCGTCCGTGGGGGCTCCCGAGGACGTTCCAGACAGCTGGCTCGACCCCTTGCTCCAGGCCAGTCCCCGTCTTGCGGGTTTGCTGGCGAACTGATCCGGGTCCACCTATAATGGGGCGCCACGGGGCGGCCCGCTGCTAGCGGAAAGGGGGATGCGATGGAACTCGTCATCACCGGTCACCATGTCGAGCTCACCGAATCGCTGCGTGAATACGCGGATCGCAAGATCGGCAAGCTCGTCCGCACGCTCGACGGCGTGACTCACACCCAGGTGGAGCTTTCGGTCAACCGGAATCCCAGCGTCGCGGCCAGCCAGATCGTGGAGGTGACGCTCTTTGCCCGGGGGACCGTCATCCGCGCCGAGGTGTCGTCCGAAAACATGTACGCTTCGCTGGACATGGTCGAGGACAAGCTGGCACGCCAGATCCGGCGTTACCGGGACAAGATGTCCGGCCACGATCGTCATCATCGCCAGAAGACCTCGGCCATGGTCGCGGTCGAGGAGCCCGAGACCGCCATCCCGGCCGAGATGGAGCGCGAGATCATCTCGACGAAGCGGTACCCGCTCCAGACGCTTTCCCCCGAGGATGCGGCCCAGCAGCTCGATCTGCTCGGCCACAACTTCTTCATGTTCCGGAACCGCCAGACCGAAGAGATCAACGTCGTCTACCACCGTCCCGACGGGAATTTCGGTCTCATCGAGCCGATGCTCTAGATCGCAATCCCATGGCACGTCCCCCGGTTCCCGGTCAGGCCATCACCCTTCGCATCGGTGCGCGGGCCTACCGGGGCCGGGTTCGTGAGGTGACCTTCGAGCACGTGGTCCTCGAATTGCTCGTGGACCTCGAGTTGAAAGACGACGGGGCCGAACTCTACTGGGAGAATCACCAGGGCATCACCGTCGATCTCGATCAGGTCGAGAGTCGCTGCACCATCGAGATGCGGGTGCCGCTCGCCTCGTTCGACCACGGGGCCGACCGTCCCGACCATCGTCTCCAGCTGCAGCCCCATGATTATCTGCGCGCCGAACTGCGCCGCTCGGTCCGGATCCCCGCCGAGTTCGCCGTCACCCTCGCCGCCGCCGACGGGGTGCGAACCCTCGAGGCGCGTTCACAGGATGTCTCGCACGGAGGTATCCGACTCGAGGCCCCCTCCGGGTTGCTGGTCGGCGAGGTGTGGCAGGTCACGCTGCATCTGCCGACCGAGCCCGTCCTGCTGCTGGCTCGCGTGGTGCGTCGCATCAGGGACCAGGTCTACGCGCTGCGTTTCCTGGGAGATCCCGCCAACGGTCAACGCGCCGTGAGGGCCGTGTTCGAGGCCTTGCGGGCCAACCGGGTTCCGGTGCGCTCCCGAGCCCAGGGTTTCCGCCGGACATGACGACGCCTGCCCTCGACCCCATGCCCTTCGGTGAGCACGTCGCCGAACTGCGGGTTCGTCTTTTCCGCGCCCTCCTGGCCACAGGGATCGGCTGGGGTCTGGCCTTCGTTTTTCATCGTTCGTTGCTGGCCTGGCTGCTGAAGCCTGCCGGAGACATCCCCTTCATCGCCACGGCCCCGGCCGAGACCTTTCTGGCCACGCTCCGGGTCACGCTGCACGCGGCCCTGATCCTGGCCTATCCTCTGGTCGCTCGCGAGGTCGCCCGGTTCGTCGGCCCCGGCCTGCTCCCTGCCGAGCGACGGGCCCTGGTGCCCCTGCTCGTCGGGGCTGCGGTCCTGTTCGCGGTGGGGGCACTGTTCGCCTATTCGGTGCTCCTCCCGGCCGGGATCCACTTCCTGCGAGCCTTCGGACCGGACTCCATCCATCCCATGTGGTCAGTGGGCACTTACCTGGGCTTCGCCTCGGGTATCTGCTTCGTCACGGGTGTCGTGTTCCAGTTGCCCCTGGTGCTGGTGGCCGCTGCCCTGGCGCGCCTGGTCACGGTCGAACAGCTCGTGTCCGTGCGTCGCGTCGCCTGGATGGGTGGCCTGGTGATCGGGGCGATCGCCAGTCCCTCGGCCGACCTTTTCAGCCAGGTGGTCCTGGGCGCTGCCCTCGTAGGCCTCTACGAGTTCAGCATCCTCGTGATCCGGTTCGTGACGCGCTGAAGCGCCTCACTTCCAGAACATCCAGCCCTTCTTCTCCCGAGACTTGTCCTTCTCGGGTTCTTTGGGGGGCTCGCGGTCGAGGCGTTTCGTGACGACCGCCGGACGTCGGGTCGACGAGGCGGTACGCGGGGGAGCGCCGAACTCGGCCGGTCGGGCTTCCTTTACGGCTTCTCCTGCGGCAGGTTGACGCGAGTCGACCCTGCTCCCCTTACCTGCGTCCGGTTCGGCGATGGGCCCCGTGCGCCCTCCACGCCCCGGAAGGGCCTCGGCGACGGCCACGGCCCAGGCATCGAGCGCGGAAGGGGCCATGCGCAGGTAGTCATGGGCATCGGGGATGCCGTCCCCCGCCCAGAGCATCTCGAGGGCCTCGAAGGCACGCTCGAAGAATTTTTCCTCGTTGAGAAAACCGTGCCGGGGGTCCCAGAGGGACACGGCCAGGTTCACCTGGCGTCGGGCTTTCATCGCCGTGGCGTCTCCCGTGCCGTAGAACTCGTTGCGGATCTGGTTTGCCGCGCGTCCTAGCGGGATGGCGACGGTCTCGGGCGTGACGTTGCCCAGACAGGCCACGATGATCGAACCGAACCGGAAGCAGGCGTCCGGGACCTTGCGCCGCTCGTGGTTGTCCGTGCGGAGGGTCTTGTCCACGACGGTGTAGGCCTGCTTCAAGAGACGCTCCTGGATCAGATGGGCATCTCGTGCGGGGACCTGGTCGATGACCTCGATGAGGACCAGCGCCATGCCCGCCATGTACTCGTTGCCGAGCATCAGGTTGTTCCGGATCGCCTGCAGAGCCGAGGGGAAGTCCGGGTGATGACTGAAAGGAAGCTCTCTCATACGCATGTCTTACCCCGACGGGGGGTAAAAATACGTGTCACCCTCGTCGGTTCCGTTTCCGGCGTGCCCGGGGCGGTAGCATGGGGTATACTGGCAGCGTCGCGACCCTCTGCCCGGCTTCATGGCCGGGAGAGCGGCCGTGCCGCGAGGAGGCCCGGTTGAAGCTCGATGCTCGCCTGCTCGTGCGGCAGGTCACGCCGATGCTGGCCGTCCTGTTCGCCGCCCTGACCTTGCTCGACGCCCGCGCCGCCGTCCAGCCCGGGGTCCTGCGGGTGGGATTCGTGCCGACCGAGAACATGGTGCGCCTCAGCGAGCGCGCGCAGCCGCTCACGCAGGAACTGCGGCGTCACATGGGCGGCACCCGGGTCGTCCCCTTCGTCGCCTCGGACTACACCGGGGTCATCGAAGCCATGAAGGCCCGCAAGATCGATGTCGCCTTCTTCAGCCCCGGGGCCTATGTCCTGGCCGAGAAGCAGGCCCGGGCCCGGTCCATCCTCCGGGTCGTGCGCGGCGGGCGCAACATCTTCTACTCGTCCATCATCACCCATCGCGACTCCGGCATCCGGACGCTGGCGGACCTGCGGGGCAAGCGGTTCGCTTTCGGCGACCTGCTGAGCCTGTCCGGCGCCCTGTACCCGCGTCTGATGCTCCTCGACGCGGGACTGGACCCGAAGCGCGACTTCCGTCAGGTCCGCTGGGCCGGGAGCCACGACCTGGTGGTCCTGGCCGTGCTGCACCGGGAGGTTGATGCGGGGGCGACCTTCGCCAACGACGACCTGGGGAATCACGGGGCCTGGCACCAGTTTCTCAGGCGTCCCGACGAGGTTGCGCAGATCCGTCCGCTGGCCTTTTCGAAGCCGCTGCCGAGTGACAACGTGGCCGTTCGCGATGATCTCCCCCCGACCCTCGTGGCCCGGCTGAGGACGGCTTTCGTGTCCATGTCCCGGACGCCGGTCGGCAAGCGCCTGCTCTGGGAGTTGTATCATATCGATGGTTTCGTGAATTCCACGCCCCAGGATTATGCCCCCGTCCGAGAGGTATATGACCGGGTCGGTATCGACGTCCGCTAGAGGGTCCGGTCCCACCGCATGCATCACGCTCCAGAGGCGCCTCTCATCGAGGTCCGTGCGCTCCAGAAGGCCTATCGGGCCGATCGCCCGGTCCTCCAGGGTATCGACTGCTCCTTCGCCCCGGGGGAGTTCGTGGGTTTGCTCGGCCTCTCGGGGGCCGGGAAATCGACCTTCCTCCGCTGCCTGAATCGACTCATCGAACCCACCTCCGGCCAGATCCTCGTGGCTCGCGACCTCATCCAGCCGGCCGCCACGGGGTCGATGGACGTCGTGACGGCCTCGGCCCGGGACCTCCGGGCCTGGCGCCGTCGCGTCGGGATGATCTTCCAGCAGTTCAATCTCGTCCGTCGCCTCACGGTCCTCGACAACGTGCTCGCGGGGACGCTGGGGGCCGCCGACCTGCCCCGGATCCTCTGGCGGGCCTTTCCTGCCGCCGAGCGCGACCGGGCGCTCTACAACCTCGAGCGCGTCGGGTTGCTCGATCATGCCTTCCGGCGTGCCGACGAACTCTCCGGTGGCCAGCAGCAGCGCGTGGCGATCGCCCGCGCCCTCATGCAGCGCCCGGCCCTCATCCTGGCTGACGAGCCCGTCGCCTCGCTCGACCCCAAGCTCTCGGCCCAGGTGCTGGCGACGCTCCGCCGCATCGCCCAGGAGGATGGCATCACCGTCATCGTGAGCCTGCACGTGCTGGATCTCGCCCGGCAGTATTCCGACCGTCTCCTGGGGTTCCAGAGCGGTCGGGTCGTCTTCAATGGACGTCCCGAGGCCCTCGACGACGTGGCCTATGAGCAGATCTACCGGCGCAACACGCGCGAACTGGTCCCCTGACGGGAGGTCCGATGTCCACGCTTCCTCTCTCTCGCGGTCCCGAGGTTCCCACACGTCGTCCCACCGACGCCCGTCCGCGCCGGTCGCCGGGCTGGTGGTGGATTCCGTTGCTGGCCGTGCTCTACTGGGCCTTTTCGGGGGTCCAGTTCAACCTGGGCGAGCTCATCGCCGGGATTCCCCAGATGCAGGACTGGCTGCGCCAGAGCCTCCCGCCCGATGTCACGACGATCACGGACGGTCAGCGGTACGGGTTCCCGCCCGAGTTCACCTCGGTGTTCCAGCTCAACCCGTTCGCGCACCTGGACGCGACCCTGGCCGAGATCCGGGAGCGCTGGTGGGCCAACACCTTCCCGCAGACCGTCGTCGGAGCGACGCTCCAGACCATCCAGATGGCGATCGCCGGGACGGTCGTCGCCGTCCCCTTTTCGTTGCCATTCGCGTTTCTCGCGGCCCGCAACACCTCGCCGCACCCGGCCGTGTACCACAGCGTGAAGCTGATCGTGAACGTGCTGCGCAGCATCCCCGACTTCGCCGTCGGCCTGATGCTCATCACGGCCATCGGTCTTGGCCCCTTCACCGGCACCATGGCGCTGGCTTTCCACACCTGGACGGTGCTCATCAAGCTCTTCGCGGAGTCGATCGAGAACATCGACGAGGGTGTCGTCGAGGCCATCCGGGCGACGGGAGCCCCTTATCTGGCCGTCGTCACCTGGGCGGTCATGCCCCAGGTGATTCCCGACTTCATCTCGATGGTCCTCTACCGTTTCGAGACGAACATCCGCTCGGCTTCCGTGCTCGGGCTCATCGGGGCCGGAGGCATCGGCTTCCTCATGAAGTCCGATTTCAGCCTCTTCCAGTACCAGCAGGCGGCCACGACGGTCCTCGTCCTCATCGCCCTCGTCATGGTCGTCGACTACACCTCGGCGCGCCTGCGGCGATGGGTCCTCTGAGTCACCGCCCCTGGGTACCCGCCTCGCGCCTCTCCTGACGGCCCTGCTGGTCGAGATTCTCGTCTTCGCACCGTTCCTGGGTGTCTTCCTCGTGCGTCACGGCTGGCGGGGTTCCGGGGCCTTCAGACCGTTCCGGAACGCCGTCTGGGTCCTGGCCCCCGTCCTCGGCGCAGGAGCGGCCCTGTTGGCCATCCCCTTCCAGGCCGGCGTGCAGCACCTGACGGGTCGCACACTTCCGGACGGGATGCAGGCCCTGCTCCGCGGGGCCTCACCGGCAGAGATCGGGCTGGCCATCCTGACGTTCGCCCTCGTGGCCCCGTTCCTCGAGGAGGCCCTGGCCCGGGGGGCGCTGTTCGAGTGGACACGTCTCCGTCGCGGTCCGGGCGGGGCCGTCCTTGCCTCGACGCTCGTCTTCGTGCTCTGGCATCCGGTTCCCGTCGCCTGGCCGACTTACACCTGGCTCGGCCTGGTGCTCGCCACGTTTCGCCTCGCCTGTGGCGCGTGGGGCCCGGGAGTCCTGGTCCATGCCATGTTCAATGCCTGCGCGTTGCTACTCGCCCGGTTCCCGGCGGGCGCGGCCTGGCTGGAGACGCCAGCGGGCCGGGGCGCGGCGCTGCTGGGCGGTGCCGTCGTCGTGGGAGGCGTCCTGCGCTGGACGCTGCGGGCCGGACGGGTCTGACGTGCGGGCGGTTTGAAGGGGAGCGTCTCCACCTCGCGGGCGATCGCCACCAGCAGCAGGGGCATCATCCCGTCCAGACGGCAGGCGGTCAGGGCGAGTCCCCCCGTCACGAGGACCGTCGGCTGTCCCTCCACGGCCGCCAGGATCGTCTTCCAGACCGGGCGCACGGGGGGGGTCCGGATCCCGGCTTCCTCCAGAAACGCCTCGATATGCCTCAGGACCTCGGTGGAATCGCTGGCGTCACCTTCCAGGGGGACGGCCAGGACCTCCGACTCGATCCGACCCGAATCCGTCACCAGCCAGACCTCACCAGGTGATTTTCCCCGGAACCGGATGGCAAAGCGTCCGGGCTGCTCGAGGGGGCGGGTCTCTACCCGGCCGAAGCCACGGTCCCGGGCCCAGTCCCCGCTCTCGAAGGTCTCGAGCTCCCCCCCGACTCGAGCCCATGCCGGTCCGCACATCCAGGTGAGCACCAGCGCCGAGCCCCACCATCCGCATGCCCGTGGCATCGTGGCCTCCCGATTCCGTGACGGCCCCGCGGCCAGCATGCCGTGCCGGGGACGGCTGAGCATCGTCGGGATGGACGGGAGCACGTGATAAGATCCGGGAACCGCGTCCTGAAAGGAGCTCCGTTGACCCGCGCCCTGTCGATGCTCGTCCTGGTGGGCGCCCTGCTGGCGTGTGCTCCGGCTCATCGTCACGTGCGGGGATGGAGTGCCGGGGAACCGATGGGGGAGCTGGCCCCCTCCCTTGCCCCCGAGGGGGACGAGGAGGCCTGGCGGCGTTCGGCCCCGCTCGGGTTGCGCAGCGCTGTCTCGGCGACGCTCGTCGCCCCGGAGGTGGCCCGCTGGCGCCTGGCCGACACCATGGTCCGCGAGGGGCGCGAGGAACCGGGGCCCCACGAGCGGGCCAGCTGGACGACGTGGTTCGGGGAGCGGGGCGATCGCCTCACGTGCCTCGTGCGCTGGGAGTTCGACCGCCTCTTCCAGCTGGAACGGGTCACGGATCCGCGGGTCGGATGGACCTTCCGGCTGTCCGACGACCGGGGGCGGCAGGTCGAGCCCCGGGCGCTGCTCGACGTGGCTCTCGATCGTACGGAACGTCATCACGTCGCCGACTTCCGGCTCACCTTCCCGCTGCGCGATCGCTCCGGGCGGCCCCTGCTCGATGCCTTCACGTCTCGCCTGGACCTGGAGGTTTCGGGGGGGCCAGGAAAGGCGCGACTCTCGTGGCGGTTCCGTCCCGAGATCGGGACGCCCGGAGGGCTCTGAGATGTCCCGTCCTCCGCTCGTCGTGCTGGCGGGACCCACCGCCAGTGGCAAGTCGGCGCTCGCCATGGCGCTTGCCGAGCGTCTGCCGCTGACGCTGGTCTGTGCCGACTCGCGCACCGTGTACCGGGAGCTGGACATCGGGACGGCCAAGCCCACGCGCGGGGATCGTGCGCGCGTCCCGCACGAGCTCCTCGACGTGGCCGACCCGACCGAGGCCTACACCGCCGCCCGCTTCCGGGATGATGCTCGTGCGGCGATCGCCACGATCCGGGACGCGGGACGCATCCCCCTCGTCGTGGGCGGAACCGGCTTTTACATCCGCGCCCTCACGGGCGACCTGTCGATTCCCGAGGTGCCCCCCAGCCCCGAACTGCGGGCCGAACTCGAGCGTCTCGAACATCCGCATGCCGAGCTCGAGAAGGTCGATCCGGTCACGGCGGCCCGTCTCCACCCGAACGACCGGTTCCGGATCATCCGGGCCCTCGAGGTGCACCGTGTGCTCGGCCGCCCCCTCTCGGAAGCGGCCACGCGCGTCGAGGCGGAGCACCGCACGCTCACCTGGGCGCTCGCTCCCGCCCGGGACGTGCTCGAGAGCCGGATCCGCTCCCGCCTCGTCTCGATGATGGCCGGGGGCTTCCTCGAGGAGGTCTTGGCCCTGCGGGAACGCCACGGGGCCGATCTGCCCCTGCTCGGGACGCTCGGCTATCGCGAGCTGGGAGACTGGCTCGACGGACGGTGCACCCGCGAGGAGGCGCTCGAGGCGATCGCCATCCACACCCGCCAGTTCGCCCGGAGGCAGGTCACGTGGTTCCGGCGGGAACCCGTCGACTCCTGGCTTGAGGACGTGCCGACGGGCCCTGACCTGGAGCGCATGGTGGCGCGCATCCGGGCGCACGTCGAGGAAGTGAGGCTCCCGTGACGGCACCTGTCATGCCCTTCTGGAAGTTCGAGGGGCTCGGCAACGACTTCATCGTGCTCGAGAGCCCCATGACCGGGGATCCGGCCGACCGGGCTCGACGTCTCTGCGACCGGAGACGCGGGATCGGTGCCGATGGCGTCCTCGTGGTGGTGCCCGGTCCCGGGGAGACCCTGCACCTGACCATCTGGAACGCCGACGGCTCGGAAGCGGCCATGTGCGGCAACGGCGTGCGTTGCGTGGCGGCGCACGCGATGCACCGCGGATGGGGCCGCGACGTCCCGCTGCACCTCGAGACGCGTTCCGGGCCCCGGGTCGTGCGAACCCTCGCCTGGGACGGGTACGAGGGCCGCTTCGAGGTTG
>JBIIHZ010000278.1:0-3816 GCA_044235265.1 Candidatus Sericytochromatia bacterium | reverse complement strand
CTGCATGATCTGGAATGTGTCCGGTTCGATCCCGGGCGGAGTGGCCTCCGTGCTCGTCGCCGACTGGATGAAGTCGCGGACGGTCTTGAGGCCCATGAGCCGGACGGCCTGCAGGACGCTCTGGACCTGCTGGTTCGACCGGACGACCGTCTTGCGCATGAGCTCCTGCGAGACATGGCGATCTTCGGAGATGATCCCGGCCACCTTGTCGAAGTTGACGTTCGGATCCTCGAGCATCTCGAGCGCCTTGGCCAGCGCCGGCGAGAAGTTGAAGGTCGGCAGCTCCGTCACTTTCTGCATGAGCAGGGATTCGAGGCTCATGGACACGGGGGCACCTCTTTCCGGATGGTTCGTCGCACGCTGATCATACCCCGGCAGGGGTGCGATCATCACGCCGCGCCCTCATCTCGACGATGGCTTCACGGATCCGGGCCATGACCTGATCGGCAGGCACCTTCTCGACCTCGCCCGTCCGGTGCTTGAGCTCGACCAGGCCCTCGGAAAGCGTTTTGCCAAGCGTCACCCGGAACGGGAAGCCGATCAGATCGGCATCCTTGAACTTCACCCCGGCCCGCTCTTCGCGGTCATCGAGCACGGCCTCGATCCCGAGACGCCCGGCCTCGGCATACAGGCGGTCGGCCCACTCCACGGTCGCGGCGTCCTTGAGGTTCACGGGCACGATCACGACGTGATAGGGGGCGATCGCCAGAGGCCAGCGGATGCCGTCGGCATCATGGAAGGCCTCGACGGCGGCCTGCGCCGTGCGCGTGACGCCGATGCCGTAGCAGCCCATCACGAAGGGCTTCTCCAGGCCATCGGCATCCATGAAGGTGGCCTGCATGGCGGCACTGTACTTGGTTCCCAGCTTGAAGGTGTTGCCGACCTCGATCCCCTTCGCAGCCGAAAGGTGCCCCTCCGCACACCGCGGGCAGGCATCCCCGGCCCGCGCGAGGCGCACGTCGACGATCTCCCCGGGCTCCAGGTCGCGCCCCCACCGCGCGCCGACCCCGTGCGCGTCGGCGACGTTGATCCCGACGATGAAGTCCGAGCAGTCGCGAGCCGTGGCATCGACGAAGAAGCGATCGACCTTCAGCCCCCTGGGGCCCACGAACCCGACCGGGGCCCCCGATCGCTCGAGCACTTCCTCGGCCGAGGCCAGACGCAGTTCGAGCGCAGCGAGGCGGTTCTGGAGCTTCACCTCGTTGACGTCGACATCCCCGCGGATGCAGACGGCCACCCAGCGGACCTCGGCCTCACCGCCATCCGAGCCAGGGAGCAGGGCCCGGTAAAGGAGCGTCTTGACGATCCGGTTCGCCGGCACCTGGAAGAAGGAGACGAGCTGCTCGATGGTGTGGACGCCGGGGGTGGGCACCTGCCGGAATCCGCCCTGATCATCGGCGGAAACGGGCGCCTCGGGGCGCACCTCGGCCCGCTCGACGTTCGCGGCATAGTCGCAGGCGGAGCAGAACAGGAGATCGTTCTCCCCTCCTGCCGTCTCCACGACCACCATGAACTCGTGAGCGGCGGAACCCCCGATGGCACCGACATCGGATTCCACTTTCCGGGTATGAAGTCCGCATCGCTCGAAGATGCGCGTGTAGGTCCGACACATCACCTCGTAAGTGTCCTCGAGCGAGTTCGCATCCACGTGGAACGAGTACGCATCCTTCATGATGAATTCACGCCCCCGCAGCAGGCCGAAGCGCGGGCGGATCTCGTCGCGGAACTTCGCCTGGATCTGGTAGAGGTTCATGGGGAGCTGACGGTAGCTGCGCAGTTCGTCCCGGGCGATCGCCGTGACGACCTCCTCATGCGTGGGCCCCAGCAACTCGTCGCGCTCGTGCCGGTTCTTGAGCCGGAACATCTCCTTGCCGTAGGCCTGCCACCGACCCGACTGCTGCCACAGCTCGGCGGGGCTCAGGATGGGCATCCGGACCTCGAGCGCGCCGGACCGATCCATCTCTTCGCGGACGATTTCCTCGACCTTGCGTACGACTCGCCACATGAGCGGGTACAGGTTGTAGACGCCGGGCGTCACGCGACGCATGAATCCGGCCCGGAGCAGCAACTGGTGCGAGGCGATCTCGGCCTCGGCGGGCACGTCCCGCAGAGTCGGGGCAAGGAGCTGGGACATCTTCATGCGGGGGAGACCTCCTGTGAACGGCACGGACGGATGGGTTTGCCCATGATAGCCGACCTCGGGCCTTCCGGATGGCCGGGTGGTCCGGAGGAGCTGGGCTGATGTCCGACTTTCCGGCCTCCCCCTCGGCCTTGCTCCCCGAGGCGCCCCCCTCGGCGCTCACAGCGCCCCCCTCGTCCGGGGCGGAAGCTGCGGTCCACGGACCGTCCCCGGCGTCCACCCGGGCACCGCTCGTACCCGTCGACGCCCCGGCCACGACCACCGTGACGGTCGTGCCCACCTTGCCGGAGCGCCTGCTGCACCTGCCCACCTGGCGAGAAGGGGTGCTGGGCCTGCTCCTGCTCGCCCTGCTGGTGATCCTGGGCGCGTCGCGGGCGCGGGTCCTGGCGCGGGCAGACGGGCGCCAGCCCTCTTCGCCGGCCAGCGGGACGTCCCCGCTGCTGGAGCCCAGCTCCCTCCTGGCACGGATGTCCACGGGCCTCCAGCCCGTCCGGGAGCATCTGGCCTCCGGCATCCGGGCCGTCGACCGCCTGCGGTTGTCCATCGGGCAGACGTCCCGCAAGCTGACGGATTGCTCGCGGTTGTCGCAGGACCTGGCCGAACAGGCCTCCGGTCTGCAGAGCCATCTGCTCCGGGCGGCGCTGCCGCCCCAGGGAGCGAACCTGGCCCCGGGGTTGCACCGGCTGGCGACGGACCTGGCTTTCGCAGCCGGACAGGCCGACGTGGCGACGCATGTGAGCCGCGTGGCCGGGGACCTCCGGCGGATGGCGCAGGAACTCGAGCACCGGGAGGGCACCGTGACGGTGGCCTACCTGGTGGAGTTGATCGCTGCGTGGTCCTCTCGCTGCGACCAGCTGACGCGCCAGCTGTCGGACCTCGAACTGGAAAGCATGCACGGGGGTGCCATCGAGACCCTTCGTGACGATCTGATGGGCGCACTGGGCCAGACCCATGCGCTCGCCGACCGGATCCGCGACCTGGAATCGCGGCTTGCCGGTCCTGAAAAGGAGACCTGAATGGCTGGGGGCGAGATCGGGATCGCGCTGGGTACGGTGGCGCTGCTGGGAGCAGGAGGCGCGGGCCTTCACTTCGCCGGCTTCTTCCCGGGAACCGTGCCTTTCCTGCGCAAGCAGCTCGAATCGGGCGATCGCCAGACCCGGTTCAATGCGCTCACGGGTATCGCCAACAGCAAGTCCGCTTCGGCCGTGAACATCCTCAAGGACGCCTATGGCGACCCCGACGAGGCCATCCGTGGGCTCGCGGTGCGAGGCATGCTTCGGAGCGGCAGGGCGATCGCCATCCCGGTCCTGCGGCGGGCCATGACGGATCGCGACCCCAAGATCCGCCGCCAGGTGGCCGAGGGCCTCGCGGACTTCCCGGACGAGGCCGCCACGCAGATGCTCTCGGAACTCATCACGGACCTCGACCCGACGGTCGCCGCCCAGGCGACGACCTCCCTGGGCAAGCGCAAGGACTCCAAGGCGGCCAAGCTCCTGGCCGTCGCCCTGGGTGAGGGCGAGGAGATCGCCAAGAAGGCGGGCCAGGCCCTCCTCGAGATCGGCTCGAGCTGCTTCAGCGCCCTGTGCGACGCGATCCCGACCCTCTCACCGTCCGCCTGCGAACGCCTCGTGCCGATCCTGGTGCAACTGGACGCCAAGAGCGCGGTCGAGCCCCTC
>JBIIHZ010000277.1:0-3818 GCA_044235265.1 Candidatus Sericytochromatia bacterium | reverse complement strand
TGTACTTCGATGTGGCCGCCAACGGAAACGTGACGGTCCAGAGCAGGAGCAACGGGGCCGCCGTCGGCGGCAACGACTCGGGCGGAGTGGCCCCCCTGACCTTGCAGGTCCAGGACGTGGCCCATGACAGCGGGTCGGCGGACATCTGGTGGTACAACTACCAGGACGTCACGCAGGGCTGGGTCAACGGTGCGAAGACCATCAAGGTCCTGAAGGGCCAGCGGTTCGGTATTTACACCTTCAACGCCGACTGGTCCGTCGACTGGGGCTTCGTGACCCCCTCGGGCACCGTGCAGATCGAACCCGACGCCACCTACTGCTACATGTCGGGCTCGACCGTCCGGATCGGGACGAACCAGACGATCACGGTGAACACCAACGGATACCCGGGCAACTACCGGGTCATGTATGGCGGCCGGTACGATTCGACCAGCGAGGGGTATTCTCCCTGGCGGACGGGGAACCAGACGTTCAACATCATCCGGAGCACGAAGCGGCAGACCTGGTTCTACCTGCAGCTCTCGCACAACAGTCCCTACATGAACGCGTGGCTGGATACGGCGGGCAACATCCGGGTCGATCCGGGTGACGGCTTCGCCAGTTGCAGCGGCTCGACCATGACCTTCAACACCAAGACGTACACGATCAGCACCAGCAACGGACGTCCCTGGTACATCAACAGCGTCAATGGCTCGACCGGAAGCGGCGGAACCGTGACGCTGATCAACGGGAACCCTTACTGGCTGCTGTACTACACGGACGACACGGCCAACTACCGGTACTTCGCGACGCAACCGAGCGGAGTGCCGAGCAATCCTTCGATGACGCTCAAAAATGGCGTCGTCGTCACCATGAACTGACCAGGAGGTCCTCCATGAAGCGCTGGTTCGTTCCCCTCCTCGCCCTGACCTGCGCGATCTGGATCGCGGGCTGCGAGGAAGCGCCGACGGGGCTGGACGCGGCCGGGCAACTGGCTACCCGGGCTGCCTCGACGACCTCCGATGCGGCGGCCAAGAAGGAAGCCCCCGCGGGCCCGACCTCGGGCAACAACTCGAGCAACGTGTCGGGGGGAATCGCGGATTCGTTCGGCAATGCAAGTTCCGGCTCCAGTCAATCCTTCACGGAACGGATGAACGGGGGCGGCTCGTCGGGCCTCGATTCGCTGACCCCCTCGCCGCAGTTCGGAGGATCGGGCACAGGGGGACAGGCCCCCCCGGTGTCGGATCCCTTCGGCAACACGGGCGGTATGGGAGCCGGGGCAACCAGTGGTCTCTCGGACTTCGGGGGATCGCCCACCACGGGAGCCTCGAGCGGGGGAGCCGATCAGACCCTGGCGGGCGGCGGCCTGCCCTCCAGTTCATCGGGTTCCCAGATGGGCAGCGGCCTGATGGCGCCGTCGACGGACACCTCCGGCGGCGGACCGACTTCGGGCAGCAACACGGCGGGGAGCGGCACGTTGCCGGGGGGTTCCGGTAGCGGCCCGTCCCCCGTATCGGGCCCAGCGGCCCCCGGGACTTCCACCCCGACGAGTGGCAACGTCAACACGCCAGGTTCCGGTTCCGTCGTGTCAGTGGACCCGAATGCCGGAGGATCCCAGACCCCGGGAAGCGGCGTCCCCGGATTCGGGGGAGTGCCCGGATTCGGAGGCTCGACAGGCTCGGGCACGGGTTCCTCGACCGGCGGGAGTTCGACTACCCCGCCCGGGGGGACGTCGGGGAGCACTTCGGGGGGCACTTCGGGCGGCACCTCGGGAGCCCCTTCCGGAGGGCCAACGGGAGATTCCTCGAGCAGTTCGGGGACCACGCAACCGAGTGGCAGTTCGTTGCCGCCCGGGGCATCTCTGCCCGGCTCGGGCAGCGGGACCCTATCCCCTCCCCCCACGGGGGTCTAGTCCCCTTCGGGGAACGTCACCAGATCTTCCACCAGGGCCGGGGGGTGACCTTCGCGGCCCTGGTTTTTTCGCGGCGCAGCGACCGGGTCGCGGCCGGGCCCCGGGAGGCGGATGACGCCGGAACGGGAGCCTTGCCTGGCAACGGAGTCACCGGACGGCGGCGCGGGGGATTCCATGCATGGACGGCCAGACGCGCCTGGTCGTGAGGGTGGACGGGCAAAGCCGAGGGCCAGGATGCCGTCATGCCGAAACTGGCCATCACGAGTGCCTCGAAGGCTCGACCGAGGAGAATCCTCGCGCTGGACGAGGCCATCGTCGGCTCCCAGGTCGCAACCCCGATGCGCAGGCGGCGCGGCACGATGCCCCGGGGATGGGTCCACGGCGCGCGGGCGACCGAATCGAGGATCTCGGAGAGGTCGCGATCGCACTTGCGGAGGTCACACCCCGGCAGGGCGATGTAGCAGAGCGACCCGATGACGACGGAAAAGGGCCGCGCGCACCGATCCGCCTCGCGACCGAGATGGCGCAGGCAGTTGGCGATCGCCGAGTGAGTCAGCTCCCGGTAGCCTTCCAGGAGGCGATCCGGAACCCTGTCGGCCTCATCAGGCGTGGACCGGACGACGAGCACGGTCACGGGACGCCGGTCCACGAGCATCGAATCCACGGCCTGCTGGACCTGGTCCACGGCGCTGGTGAACATGGGATGCCCGGCGATCGCCTCCCAGGAACCGAAATGCTCTTGTGCGTCCGCCATCCCGTGCCCCCCTGCCCATCCAGACCATCTGCCGATTTTTCCGGGTCATCGGGGGAGCGCTTGCCCTGTTTAACGAAGACTTGATGAAACGCGATCAATGCCGCCTGCGCTTGGGAGCACCCCGGGGCCCCGTCCCCCGCCCGGGTCCGGCGACGGGAGGCCCGCTTGCCGCCACGGAGGGCAGCCGCGGGGGGTCGTGCGGGACCGCGGCGACCTCCCCCACCTCGAGGCTCCGTTCCTGCCGGAGACGGGCCTCGCGCCGCGCCACCAGGGCCAGTTCCGCGAGTCCCGAGCGCTCGCAGGCCTCCGCGAGCTCGAGCCAGTGCTCCGGCACCTCGGGTTCCTGACGGATCCGGTTCTGGGCCCTGGCCACCTCGGGTGGCACGCGGTTCACGACAGTGGAGGTCCGGACGTGCGGGGCAGGGACGATCGGCGCCACGCCGACCCCGCGACGAGGCCCTTCCCAGGCGTTGACCGAGACCGACCAGCCGTCCGCCGGATGCTGGCGCAGGCCGTCCGGCAGGGGATTACCCGCCCCGAAGCTGGCCATCACCAGGGCCTGGAAGGCCGAACCAAGAAACAGGAGCGGGTCATGAGAGGTCATCGTGGGTGACCAGAAGGCCATCCCGACCTCGACCCGACGGGGGATGAACCCCCCGGGCGTCGCCCACGGGGCTGCAGCCAGCGCATCGAGGATCTCGACGAGGTCGGCCTCGTGGGTGGCAGGCCCCCGTCCAGGCAACAGCACGAACCAGCACGTTCCCACCGCCTCGAGGTGAGCGGTGGCGACCCGTTCCTGCCCGCGCGGGAACGGTTGCATCCACTGACGCAACGTCTGGAAGGTCAGCTCACGAGCCCCTTCGACGGCCGGATCCGGCTCTGGCGAGGCCTCGCGACACCGGATCACCAGGCAGCCGATGGGCAGCCCGAGGTCATACATGCGGTCCATCAGCGCGCGGGCGCGCGCATACAGGGGCTGAAAGTCCCGCCGCTGGATCAGGGATTCCCAGGAATCTGCCGACGTCCCCACGCGGTGCCCCCCCGGCCGACGCACGTTACAAGGATCCCTTACCCGGCAAACAGGCCTCGCAGGCGATTTTATTGCAATCCTTTACCTGGAAATCCCGCCCGATGGCCGCTCGCGGACCCATCGAAACGCGGATCTTCGGATCA
>JBIIHZ010000276.1:0-3829 GCA_044235265.1 Candidatus Sericytochromatia bacterium | reverse complement strand
CGCAGACCAGGTTCCCTGCGGCATCGATCTCGAGGTTGCGCCAGGTCCAGCTTGCTCCCGAGATCCCGAGGTAGTACGTGCGGTGACGTGGCAAGCGCACGCTGCCATTCAGGTACAGCCAGCGGTTCTGCCCGTTGATGATCCACGGGAAGCGCGACATGCCCTGCATGTCGATATTGACCGTCACGCAGCTCAGCTTGAGCAGATTCTGTCCACCCGTCGCGGCCGTCGTGCCTCCGGACACCGTGACCAGACCGCTGGCGTCGGTGTCGAATCCGATGTAGTCAGGCACGCCGTAGATGTAGATGCGGTTGGCGTTGGCGGGCAGGAGCACGACGGTCCGGTTACCCTCTTGCCACTCGGTGGCGCCCCAGATGTGCCACGGACACCAGGTCATGCTGTCAACGTCGACCGTGATGGCGACCGTCTTGAAGGT
Organism: Candidatus Sericytochromatia bacterium; assembly: GCA_044235265.1. GTDB lineage: Bacteria > Cyanobacteriota > Sericytochromatia > S15B-MN24 > UBA4093 > JAYKJE01. Next base: position 3,393 of record JBIIHZ010000276.1, on the reverse strand, counting down.
CAGGAGGGCATTGCCGGCCGTCGCATAGGTGCTGCCGTTGGTCGGCGTCGACTGGAGCTGGACGTTCCCGCTGTCGTCGACCAGGAAATAGAAACTCTCGCGCACGTTGATGCGCATCTGGTAGATGCGGTTCCGGGCCAGGACGACGGATTTGCGGTAATGCTGCCAGGTGGAGTGGATGCCCGGCACGTGCCAGGCCCCCATGTAGCCGTTCGGGTCGACCGTGATCGTCACGGGGCCGACGCTGAAGGCACGGCCCGTGCTCGAGCCACGCGAGGTCGCCACCGTCAGGTTGCCGGTGGTGGCCCCGGCGGGAATCTGGACGATCAGGCGCCGGGGTTCGGCGATCCAGACCGTCGCGGCCGTGCCGTTGAACCTGACGACGTTCTCGCTGGCGATCGGCGAGAAGCCGCTACCGTTGATCTGGATGAGATCACCCACCAGGCCGCCGTTGACCGAGGTGCCCGTCACGGTCGGGGCCCAGCCGCTGATCATGGCCGTCGGGTCCAGATCGTAGGCCAGGTAGGTGCTGATGGTGGCGGCGAGGGCCAGGAGATCCGTGTCGGGGTAGCCCGCCAGCACGGGACTGGCATTCAGGGTGCTGGTGGCGCCATTGACGGTGACCTTGCCCATCGTGTTCTCGGGAGGCAACCCCGAGGGATTCAGGCTGGAGGCGATGGCGATCGCCGTGGTGAGCGGGTTGATGACGATGTTCGTGCTGCCGGTGATGCTGTTCCAGCCCACGCCATTCCATCGGACGATCGTCCGGAAGCGCACCCCGGACTTCCCGGGGGCGATACCCCCGAGGCCCCGGGCCGCCTCGACGACGTAACAGCTCCCAGAGGCGGGGATGAAGCCGCTCGGAACGATGTTGAAGGCACCACTGTCGTTCGACAGACCGCTCGCGAGGGCATAGCCTGCCATCTCCTGGAGCGAGACGCTCGCGGAGGCGATCGCCTGCGCGAAGGTGGCCTGGGTCTGAAAGCCCTGCTCGGGGCCCTGGAGGGTCCCCCGAAGCACGAGGGCGGCCGCGTCGGCAGGCGGTGCCTCGATGCCCACGAGATCACGGTCCGGGTCGGGTGCGCCGGGAGCGGGGCGCCGGGTGTCCGGCAGAGGGTGCAGCGACTCGGCCGGGGGCTGGGGGGCCGGCGGGGCACCCTCCTGGGGCCCGATCCGGTCCATGCCGGGCGGGGGATCGATCGGCTTCATCTCGGGCGCTGGTTGCGCGCCCGACATCCGGGACAGGATCGACACGTGGGGTTGCTCGCCGCCCGAGGTCCGGATCGGGGACGTCGGCGACGTGGCGGGTTGCGGGCATCCCGCAAGGGCCCACGTCAGGCAGACCATCAAGGCGGTCAACGTGCGAGAAGCGCGCATCTCAGCTCCCCTGGAATTTGCCGCCCACGGGGGCGAGCGCCATGAACGGGACGAGGTTGCTCGGTCCGGCGGGCGTCGAGACCTGCACGTAGCTGGTGACGACGCCTGCCGGAACCACGACGGAGATCTCGGTGGTGCTCGTCGAGAGCACGGTGGCCGTGAGGGTCCCGAACTTGACCGTCACGTCGCTGGCATTCATCGGGAACCGCAGCCCCTTGATCGTGACGAGGGCCCCCGGGGCGGCCGAGTTCGGCGTCAGCACGTTGATGTAGGGGCTGAACGGGGTGGACAGGAAGTACGTCCCGGAAGACGAGTCCCGACCGATGAAGGTCAGCGGATCGAGATCCTGATAAAGAGCCGAGTTGACCAGGTTGGCCAGTTGCGTGAACTCGGACACGGGGAGGTTGGTGACCGCCGTGAAGGTCTCGGTGGTGACCCCGTTGACGAGGTTCTGCGCCAGGCTGCCGATGAGGGTGGACAGCCCGATCTTGGTCGAGGTCGAGCGCTTGAGGTCCTCGGCGATCGAGAGCGCCGTCGTGCCTCCCGAGATGCTGATGGGCGCCGACCGGGCATTCGTGAGACTGGAAAAGAATCCCGTTTCCGCGCGCAGGAGAGTCCGGACCCGGACGGCATCGAAGGTGGCGCGGTTGTTCCCCAGGCCCTTCATCGCCTCGAGGTAGTAGTAGTTGCCCGTGGTCGGTTTCCAGCCCGCGAAGTCCAGCTTGAAGGCGCCCTTCGAGTCCGTCAGGGAGGAGGCCACGGTGGCGCTGGAGGTCGCGTTCGGGTCGATGATGTTGACCGTCGCGGCGGCTGCGATGTCCGTGAGCGTGGCCTGGGTCTCGCGCCTCGGGCCCCAGTCCACGCGCCCCTCCAGCGTCCAGGCGTTCGTGGGCTGGATCCCGGATGTCCCCGTCACGGGAGGTCGGGCGGGGAACATGCATCCAGCAATCAAGATGAGCCCGAGGAGGGCGAGCCGGGGTGACGGCCGTTTCATGGTGAGACTCCCGTCTGGACGCTACCAGGGAGTCTCTACCCGCCAAACGGGCGAAACAAAACTTGATGGCTGTCACGTCGAGGGATGAGCGTGTTCCGGTGGCCCGAGCGACGGAGATCGCGGCGCGACCCTTCAGGCCGTGCGGGACGGTCGTCTCGGGCGCTTCTGGGAGGCGCGGCTCACGTTGACCAGGATCTCCGCCACGATGGCATAGAAATCGGCCGGGATGACGTCCCCGATATCGACCTGGCTGTAAAGCGCCCGGGCCACGGGAGGATTCTCGACGATCGCGACGCCGGCCTCGCGGGCGACGTCCCGGATCCGCTTGGCGACGAGGTCCGTCCCCTTGGCCACCACGACGGGCACGTCGGTCGTCCCCTGCTCGTACTTCAGGGCCACCGCGAAGTGCGTGGGGTTCGTGATGACCACGGCGGCCGTCGGCACGTCGGCCATCATGCGTCGCCGCGCTGCCTGCATCTGGCGCTTCCGGATCTCGGCCTTGACCTCCGGAGACCCTTCCTGCTGCTTGGCCTCGTCCTTGACTTCCTGCTTGGTCATCTTGAGGTCTCGCCACCACTCGAACCGCTGGTAGGCATAGTCCGCCGCCCCGACGACCAGCAGGACCACGATCGAGCGTATGGACACGTCCCAGGCCGTGCTTCCCAGGAGGCTGGCCAGGTGGGGGCCGTCGAGCTGGAGCGCGGTGACGATCTGGAGGTAGCGATCGCGGATGACCTGGTAGGCCAGGTAACCGACGAGGACGATCTTCAGGATGCCCTTGACCGTCTCCACGACGCCACGCATCGAGAAGATGCGCTGCAGGCCCGTCAGCGGATTCATGCGCCCGAAGTTGGGTTTGAGCGGTTCTCCCGTGAGGAGGAAGCCGGTCTGAAGGAGGTTCACGGCGATGCCCAGGAGGGCGAGCGAGAGCACCGTCGGGGTCACGGCCTTGCCCACGTCTCCGAGGACCTGGCCCATCATGTCGAGAAACAGGGGAATCGTGAGGTCCCCTGACGGGAAGG
>JBIIHZ010000275.1:0-3830 GCA_044235265.1 Candidatus Sericytochromatia bacterium | reverse complement strand
GCGCGCGCAGATGCGCACGATACAGGGGCATCGCGAAGAGGCGGGCCATGATCCCGGGGGCCGCGCGAAGGTCCTCGATGGTCTCGAACAGGGGCACGACCTGCAGCGCCGAACGGACGCCTCCTGAGGCATCGATCCCGAACAGCCCGGCCTCGCGCAGGAACAGCAGCACGACCAGCAGATCGAGCGGCCGCGTCGTCATGCTGACGATGCACGACCCGATGACCTCCGGACCGAAGATGCGGCGCGCGAGAGCCACGATCCGGAAGGTCTCGACGACCTCGCGGGTGGCGGAAGAGAAGGCACCGAGGTCCCCCGGAATGAGCGGGCGCATCCCACCGAGCTCATCGAGCAACCAGTCCGTGAGCTCGGCTTCCGACCACGCGTGGAGGGGCCGCTCGTCGATCTTCAGCGCATCGACGATCTCGGCGAGCGCCTCCAGGTGCACCTGGGCATGCTGACGGATGTCCAGGCGGGCGCCGTGGAAACCGAAGCAGGCGACCTGCCGACGCCAGGTGGCCAGGCCCTCGTGCGCGACACGCGCCCCGCCGTGGGCCAGCAGGCTCGTCTCGACGAGTGCCAGGTCGGAAGACAGCTCGGAGGCGTCCGCATAGCCCCCCGGGACGGCCCCGGACGGGCGACTGGCCGCCTCGCGCGCCTGGTCGGGCCATCGCTCGCGCGTCAGGCGCAGCCGGTGCTGGATGACGGCGAGTTTCTGCCGGTACGGCTCGAACGGGTTGCGCTCCCGGGCCTCGGCCATGACCTCCGGGAGGGTCCGGGCATCGGCGTCGAGGCTCTCGCGGAGCGCCTCCGAGACCTGGATCCAGTGGGTGCTCTGACTCAGGTCGGTGGCCAGTTGCTCGGCAGCCGCCTGGTGTCGCCGGAGCATGATGCGGTGGGCCATCAGGAGGGCCTGGTAGGTCGTCTCGGCCGTGACGTGCGGGTTGCCGTCCCGATCGCCGCCCATCCAGGTGCCGAAGCGGAAAGCCACCGGGAAGCGGAAGGTCGTGCCGGGGTAGTGGCGGGCGATCGCGTCCTCGAGGGCCTCGAGCACCCGGGGCACGGCCTCGAACAGCACCTCGTCCAGGAAATAGAGCCCGTGACGGACCTCGTCGAGGACGGTGGGCGCGCGGTGATGAACCTCGTCCGTCTGCCAGAGACTCTCGACCTCGGCGGCCAGACGGGACTCCAGACGCCGTCGCTCGGCGGGCTCCAGCACCCCGGAATCCCGGCGGGTGAGCATCTCGGCCAGGCCGTGAAGTTTCTCGAGGACGGTCCGACGCAGGGCCTCCGTCGGGTGGGCGGTGAGGACGGGCTCCAGGAGCAGCCGGTCGAGCAGCGCCTGGAGCTCGTCGGCCGGGACGCCCACCCGCTTCAACCGCGCGACGGCGCCCTCGATGGACCCGGGGGCCGGCTGTCCGGGGTCCTGCTGGCCGTACTGGCGGATCCGGCGCACCCGGTGGTGCTGCTCGGCCAGGTTCACGAGCTGGAAGTAGAGCGTGAAGGCGCGCAGGACGCGGGCAGCCGTGGGGGTGTCCATGCGCGCCACGAGGTCGGCCAGATGCCCCTCATGGGCACGATCGCCTGGCTCGGCACGAACCTGCTTGAAGCCCTTCCGAAGGGTCTCCTCCAGCTCGAAAATCTCGGACCCGGCTTGTTCTTGCAGGATGTGCCCCAGCACGCCTCCGAGAAAGCGGATATCCTCGCGCAGGGGCTGATGCCGGGGATCACGCTCCCAGGCGATGGGCGGGGCGGCGTCGGGTGCTCGGTCGCTCATGGCACCAGCGTACCGACCCCGGCGCGCGGGTGCAACGGGGCGCCCGAGCACGCGACCCGCGCCCCCTTGTCCCCGGGGATGCCACCCGTCATGCTGGGGGGCATCGTTCACCCTTTTGGAATCTGCCCGCGCCATGCTGAACAGCCTCGATCCAGAGACCCTGCAGACCGATTCCGGAACCCCATCCCGCCCGCGGCGGGTGGTATTCGTGAGCAACGGTCACGGCGAGGATCGTATTGCGGCCGCGATCGCCCGGCGCTGGAACGTTCCCGGCACGACCTGCGTGGCCTTTCCCATCGTCGGAGATGGCCATGCCCTCCAGGAGGTCGGCCTCCCGGTCGTGGCCCCGACCCTGCGGATGCCCTCGGGCGGGTTCATCCTGCGCAGCGTCCGGGCACTCTGGCATGACCTGCGCGAGGGGCTGCTGGGGCTCACGCTCCGGCAGATCGCTGGCATGCGGCGCTTGCGCGGGGACGTGGACCTCGTCGTGGCCGTGGGGGACGTCGTGCCCCTCTTCTTCGCATGGTTGTCTCGCGCCCCGTTCGTGTTCGTGGGCTGCGCCAAGAGCGATCACTACCTGGGAGGGCGCTTCGGATCCTACGGGCTACTCGAGCGCTGGTTCATCCGCCATCCGCGCTGCCGGGCCATCTATCCGCGGGACGGCCAGACCGCCCGCAACCTCATCGAGCGGGGTTACCGGGCGCGAGACCTCGGAAATCCCATGATGGACGACCTGGAGGCCCCCCCGGACACGCCCTGGCCCCTACCGGAGGGATGCCGCCGTATCGGGTTCCTGCCGGGGAGCCGGGACGAGGCCTACGACAACTTCCCCGGACTGCTCACGTGCTGCGAGGCCATCGCGCGCACCGCCCCGGACGGCGCTCCTGTCGCGTTTTATGCGGCGATCGCCCCGACCCTCGACGTGGCGCGTCTGGCCGGGGGAGCCAGGAGCATCGGATGGCGCCACGAGGCCACCAGCGACACCCTGGAAGGTCCGGACGGCCTGCGCGTTCAGCTCTGCCGGGGCCAGTTCGGTGCGTGGATCCACCTCGTCGAAGGCGTCGTCGGCCTGGCTGGCACGGCAAACGAGCAGTGCGTGGGAATGGGCCTGCCCGTCGTGACCTATGCGGGCACCGGCCCGCAGTTCAATGCTCACTTCGCCGAGGCGCAGACCCGCCTGCTGGGCGAGTCGGTCTCGAGGGTCGACCCGCATCCCGAGAACGTGGCGCGCGAACTGTGGGCCATGCTCACGGACCGCGACCGGCTGGAGCGCATCCGGAAGAACGGGACGGCCCGCATGGGCGCACCGGGAGCATCGGCGCGGATCGTGGCCGATGCCGCGAGCCACCTGACGGGAGGAGAACCATGGAGCGGACGATGACGGGACGCACGGTGGTCGTGACGGGGGCGAACGGCGGCATCGGCTACGAGACGGCCCGCGGGCTCGCCCGGCTCGGAGCCCGCGTGGTGATGGTCTGCCGGGACCCGCGCAGGGGGGCCGAGGCCCTCGAAAGGATCCGGCAGGAGACCCGGGCGACGCTCGATCTCGAGATCGCGGAACTCTCGGAACTGGAGCAGGTCCGGAGCCTGGCGGGACGCCTGCTGGAACGCTACCCCGAGATCCACGTGCTGGTCCTGAACGCGGGAGCGATCGTTCCAGAGCGCCGCCTGACCTCCGAGGGGCTCGAGACGAGCCTGGCCACCAACCACCTGTCGCCGTTCCTGCTCGCGAATCTGCTGAAGGAACGCCTCGTGGCCAGCGGTCCTGCGCGCATCGTCTCGGTGGTCTCGGACGCGCACCGGGCCGGAAAGGTGCGACTCGACGACCTCCAGGCGACCCGCGGATACTCGGCCTTCGGCGCCTATGCGAATACCAAGCTGCTCCAGACGATCACGACGCTCGAACTGGCCCGGCGGCTCGAGGGGCGCGGAGTCGTCGTCCACGCGGTGCATCCCGGGGTGGTCCGGACGGCGATCGCGACCCCGATGGGGCCCCTCGCGAACTGGGTCAACTTCCTCTTCCAGGCCTTCATGCTCACGCCGGAGGCGGGGG
>JBIIHZ010000274.1:0-3839 GCA_044235265.1 Candidatus Sericytochromatia bacterium | reverse complement strand
CTCCAGCGCCACCCGGCGCTGCGCGCGGCCCTGTTCCGGCATTTCCGGACCAACCTCGGCTTCCTGGGGGTGAGCTGATGCTTCGAATCGAAGGAGGCACGTGGCGCGGGCGCAAGCTCGAGAGCGTCCCGGGTGACGCCACCCGGCCGACGGTGGCGCGGGTCAAGCAGGCGCTGTTCAATGCCCTCGGGCCCCGCATCGCGGACGCGCGCGTGCTCGACTGTTTCTCGGGGACGGGGGCCCTCGGACTGGAGGCCCTGTCGCGAGGAGCGCGCGAGGTCGTGCTCGTCGAGCGGGCGCCGGCTGCCCAGGCCATCGTCGAGCGCAACATCCGGATGCTCGGAGCCGGAGACCGGGCCCACCTCGTCCGCGAGGACGTCTGGACGGCCCTGCCTCGCGTACTCGAGACGCCCTGCGACGGGGTGCTGGTGGACCCGCCCTACCGCACACTCGACTGGGAGCGGTTCCTGGCGGCGCTGCAACCCGCGACCGGGAACGGGCCGCACTGGGTGATGGCCGAGCACGGCCGCGGGGAAACGCTGCCCGAGCGGGTCGGGACCCTCGTGCGCCACCGGCACTACCGCCACGGCGAGAGCGAGCTGACGTTCTACCGGCGAGAAGCCGAAACCTCGAGCCCGCCGGGCTGATTTCAGCCGCCCCGCGCGAGCGCCGACCTCAGCGCCCCGGAGGAGCCGTCCACTTGCGTTCGAGCACCGGACGGCGGTAGGCGAGCATCGCGTCGAGCAAGCTTTCGGGGTCCCGCTCGACGATCAGGAGGTCCCGGTGCGAGGGCGGCATGAACCCCTCGGCGATCGCCCGATCGACCATGCCGATGAACGGATCGAAGTAACCCTCGACGTTCAGCAGCCCCACCGGCTTGCGGTGGAAGTCGAGTTGCGACCAGGTGAGCACCTCGAACAGCTCCTCGAAGGTCCCGAGGCCGCCGGGCAACCCCACGAAGCCATCTGCAAGGTCGGCCATCCGGGCCTTGCGCTGGTGCATGGTCTCGACCACGTGCAGGTCCAGCAGACCCGGAAGCGCCATCTCGGCCTCCAGCAGGGCCCGGGGGATGACACCCGTGACGAGCCCACCGGCGTCGAGCGTGCTCTGCGCGACGGCGCCCATGAGCCCGACGCCCCCGCCCCCGTACACCAGCCCGAGGCCCCGGCGAGCCAGACTCGCCCCGGTGGCCGCCGCAGCCGCCTGATACGCGGGAATCCTCCCCGACATCGACCCGCAGAAGACGCAAACCTTGTTCATGCTCGAACCCCGTTCCCCATCGAACCTCTTAGCCGGCACAGCTCCCGCATTTTAGGCCATGACGGCCCCGTGCGTCCCGTCAGGAGGCTCGCTTGACCCCCGGAGGGGCCGGGCGTAGATTACAAGGGGTTCATCCGCCGTCACGAGGAGGTTTGCTCACGCATGGGAATCAAGATCGGAATCAACGGGTTCGGGCGCATCGGTCGCCAGGTGCTCCGGATCGGGCTCAAGAACCCGGCCGTCGAGTTCGTCGGGATCAATGATCTGACCGACGCCAAGACCCTCGCCCACCTGTTCAAGTACGATTCGGTCCACGGGATCTTCGACGGCGAGATCTCGTTCGAGGCCGACGCCCTGATCATCGACGGGAAGCGCATCCCCGTCTCGGCCCAGAAGGATCCCTCGCTGATCCCCTGGAAGGCCTGGGGGGCCGAGATCGTCGTCGAGTCGACGGGCCGCTTCACGGACGGTGAGCAGGCCAAGGCGCACCTCGCCGCCGGTGCCCACAAGGTCATCATCTCGGCCCCGGCCAAGAACGAGGACATCACCATCGTCATGGGCGTCAACGACGGTTCCTACGATGCCGCGAAGCACCACGTGCTCTCGAACGCCTCGTGCACGACGAACTGCCTGGCCCCCGTCGCCAAGATCCTCCACGAGAAGTGGGGCATCGAATCGGGCCTGATGACCACCGTCCACGCCTACACCAACGACCAGCAGCTCCTCGACATGCCGCACAAGGACCTGCGCCGCGCCCGCGCCGGGGCGATGAGCATCATCCCGACCACCACGGGTGCCGCGAAGGCCGTCGCGCTGGTGCTGCCCGAGCTCAAGGGCAAGATCAACGGCATGGCGATGCGGGTCCCGACGCCGGACGTGTCGGTCGTCGACCTGACGGCCACGCTCGCGAAGCCCGCCACGGCTGCCGAGATCAACGCCGCGCTCAAGGAAGCTGCCGAGGGTACGCTCTCGGGCATCCTGGCCTACACCGACGAGGAGCTCGTCAGCATCGACTTCACGGGCAACCCGAACTCCTCCATCGTCGATGCCGCCAGCACGATGATGCAGGGCGATCGCTTCGTGAAGGTCGTCGCCTGGTACGACAACGAGTGGGGATACTCGAACCGCGTCGTCGACCTGGCCGTGATGGTCGGCAAGCAGCTCCCCGTCGCGGTGGGCTAGCGCCATGACCACGAGCACCACCCCCGTTCGCAGCCGCAAGCGCTCCCTCGCCGACCTCGGCGAGGGGGACCTCCGCGGCAAGCGCGTCCTCGTCCGGGCCGACCTCAACGTCCCGCTCGAGGGGTCGACCATCACGGACGACACGCGCATCCGGGCCACCCTGCCCACGCTCGAGACCCTCGTGAAGGCCGGCGCACGCGTGATCCTCACGTCGCACCTCGGCCGACCCAAGGGCGTGACGCCCGCCCTGACGCTGGCCCCCGTGGCCGCGCGGCTGGGTGAGCTGCTCGGGAAGACCGTGGCCCTCGCACCCGACGCCATCGGGGCCGAGGTCGAGGCCCTGGTCTCGGGACTCGCGGACGGGGACGTGCTCCTGCTCGAGAACATCCGCTTCCATCCGGAAGAGGAGAAGAACGACCCGGCCTTCGCGAAGGCGCTGGCCGGGCTCGCCGACCTCTACGTCAACGATGCCTTCGGCACGGCCCACCGGGCCCACGCCAGCACCGCCGGCGTGGCCGCCTACCTGCCCGCCGTCGCGGGCTTCCTGCTCGAGAAGGAGATCCGCATGCTCGGGGACGCCCTCGAGGCTCCCGAACGGCCCTTCGTGGTCGTGCTGGGCGGCTCGAAGGTCTCCAGCAAGATCGGCGTCATCCGCAACCTGCTCGGCAAGGCTGACGCCCTCGTCATCGGGGGCGGCATGATCTTCACCTTCCTGGCCGCGAAGGGTCTCGAGGTCGGCACCTCGCTCGTCGAGGCCGACCGCATCGAGCTGGCCCGGGAACTGCTGGCCGAGGCCGAATCGCGCGGGACGCGCATCGTCCTGCCCGTGGACATCGTCGTGGCATCCGAGTTCAAGGCCACCGAGGCCTCGGCGACGGTTGCCGCGGATGCGATGCCCGCCGGGTTCATGGGCCTCGATGTGGGCCCCGAGACCGTGAAGCTCGTCTCGGACGAGCTGGCCGGTGCCCGGACCATCCTCTGGAACGGGCCGATGGGCGTGTTCGAGAATCCCGCGTTCGCAGCCGGGACGCGTGCCGTGGGCGAGGCGATCGCCGCCCGCACCGACGCCGGATCCATCACCCTCGTGGGCGGGGGCGACTCGGTGGCGGCCGTCGAGCTGTTCGGGCTCGGCGACCGTTTCTCGCACGTCTCGACGGGTGGCGGCGCGAGCCTCGAGTTCCTCGAGGGCCTCGAACTGCCCGGCGTCGCCTGCCTGCAGGAGGCCTGACCATGACCGCACGCACGCCGCTCATCGCCGGCAACTGGAAGATGTTCAAGACCGGAGCCGAGGCCCTGGCCTTCCTGAAGGGACTCGGTCCCGAGGTGCTCGGTTCGACTGATCCCGAGGTCGTGATCTGCCCCCCTGCCACGGCGATCGCCACACTGGCCCACGCCCT
>JBIIHZ010000273.1:0-3840 GCA_044235265.1 Candidatus Sericytochromatia bacterium | reverse complement strand
GGGCACGGTCCGACGGACGGTCGGTTCGACCACGCTGGCATGACGGGCTATCATTTCGAGGCCTGCTGGAATCGGCGGGGACCGTATCCCTACGATGACGTGCGCTACTCGCTCGAGGATGCCCGGGAGCTCGGTGCCGAGATGCTGCACGTGGTCAATTACGGCACCTCGACCCCGGACGAGGCGGCGCGACTCGTTCGCTACCTCAACGACCCCGGCTGTCCCGAGCGTCGGGTGCATCCGATCGAGATTCCGCCCACCCGTTACTTCGAGATCGGCAACGAGGTCAGCTGGTCGATGGTCCGCGGGCATGCCGAGCACGCCCCCGACGAGGTGACCTACGCGCGGCGCGCCCGGGAGTTCATCCGGGCGATGCGGGCCGCGAGCCCGGTTCCCATCCAGATCGGCGTGGTGGCCTCGACCAACTCGAACTGGCTCGGGGACGGCTGGTCGGGCCGGGACGTCACGGTACGCCGGATGCTCGGGATCCTCGGCGATGAGGTGGATTTTCTGGTCTACCACGGCTACCCGAGCTGGCCGCTCAAGCGGGACCATGATCTCGCCACCGTGATGGCTCAGAACACCTGGAACCACCAGCTGCTGTCCGACGTGATCGGGCCGGCCATCCGCCAGGCGACCTCACACCCCGTGGCGATCGCCAACACCGAGTTCTTCACCGAGCAATATGATGCCCCCCAGGTTGCCCGGGGCATGTTCGGGACGCTGTATGCGGCCGATACCGTGGCTCTCGCGTTCCGACACGGCATGCCGATCGCCAATCAGTTCTGCCTCGACCACGGCGACATGGCCGATGCCAGCTATTTCCTCGGGGACGACCCGGACCGCGTCACGCCCATCTTCCGCTTCCAGCGCCTTCTCGCGCATCACTGGGGCGAAGAGCTGCTGCCCGTGACGGTACGTCGCGTGCCGTCCATCGAGGTGCGCGGGACCGATACGCGGGTCCAGATGCCGGAGCTCGAGGTGGTGGCCTCGCGGGGCGACGACGACGTCCTGCACGTGATGCTGATCCACCGGACGGAGGGGGCCGCGCGCACGGTAAGGCTCACGGGCTTGCCCGTGGGGCCCGCGACCACCACCGTCCTCGCGGGCAGCGCCGGCTGGCGTTCCGGACCGGAGGATGTCCGAGAGACGGTCGCCAGCTGGTCGCCCGACCGTCCGCTCGTCCTGCCCCCCGCCTCGATCACCTTCGTCGATCTGCCGGACCCGTGTCAGGAGCTGCCGGAGGTGGGTACTTAGAAGCGGAGGCGGGTGGGCTGGGCCGTCCGTCGGGTCGTTCGAGAGGTGCGAGATGGCGATCGCCAGGTGGTGGCTGGCCCTGGGGTTCCTGCTCACGGGAGCCGTGCTGCCCGCGAGAGCGGCGGAGGAGAGCCGGTACGACGAGGGGGGCGGCCAGGAGGTCGCCCCGGATCCGCGCATCCTGCGCCAGCTCGATGGCCAGAACCTGCGTTACCAGGTCGACCACGACGGGGAGTTCCGTCTCGTCTACCAGCTCGAGGGCAAGCGCACCCACGCCGTGTGGATCCAGTCCCGGACCGAGGCCCTGGGGGGCCTGGAACTCCGGGAGCTCTATGCCTTCGCCTACCGCTGCACGGGCCCGGTCCCTCAGGACATCGCCAACCGCCTCATGACGCGAGAGGCCTCGGCACGTCTCGGCTCCTGGGAGCGCGTGCGAGCCGGGGACGACTCGCTGGCGGCCTACGTGGTCCGCATTCCCGCGCTCGCTCCGGTCGACGTCCTGCTCGAGGCCGTCAGTCTGGTGCTGACCATGGCCGACTCGCTCGAGCAGGAGCTCACACCGGGAACCGACGAGTTCTAGACGGGCAGGACGGGCCTCCGTCTGACCGGATTTTCCACGGCCTTGTCGGCATAGGCCTCGAAGCGGCGAACGAGTTCCTCGCGCAGCGCCTCCGGGGCCACGATCCCGTCGATGACGAGCTCGGAGGCCAGCCGGTACACGTCGATGTCTCGCTGGTATTCGGCTCGCTTTTCGGCCACGAAGGCCGCGCGCTCGTCTTCGGGAAGCTCGGCGATCTTGTTGGCGTACACGGCATTGATGGCCGCTTCCGGCCCCATGACGGCGATCATGGCCGACGGGAGTGCCAGCACGCAGTCCGGCTCGAAGGCCGGACCGGCCATGGCATACAGACCGGCCCCGTAGGCCTTGCGGACGATGACCGAGACCTTGGGGACGGTCGCAGAGCTCACCGCGGAGATCATCTTGGCGCCGTGGCGGATGATGCCCTCGCGCTCGACCTTGGAGCCGATCATGAAGCCAGGGACGTCCGCGAGGAACAGCAGCGGGATCTGGAACGCGTCACAGAGCCAGATGAAGCGGGCGGCCTTGTCGGCGGTATCGGTGAAGAGCACCCCGCCCTTGACCCGTGGCTGGTTGGCCACCACTCCGATGACTCGCCCGTCGAGGCGCGCCAGGCCCGTGAGGAGCTCCCCTGCGAAGAGCTTCTTGAGCTCGAAGAAGGACCCTTCGTCGATCACCCGCTCGATGAGCTCCATCATGTTGAAGGGCTGGTTCTGGTTGGCGGGGACGATCTGGGCAATCGGCTTGCCCGCCTTCGGCTCGCGGGCCTCGGCACGCGGGGGGCGGCTCTCGAAGTTGCCCGGGAAGTAGCCGAGGTAGGTCCGCAGGGCCGCGATCGCCTCTTCCTCGGTCTTGACCAGCATGTCGCCGCAGCCGGACACGCTGCAGTGCATCCGGGCGCCGCCCATCTCCTCGAGCGAGACCTTTTCCCCGATCACCATCTCGGCCATCCGGGGAGAGCCCAGGTACATGCTGGCGTTGCCCTCGACCATGATCGTGATGTCGCAGAACGCCGGGATGTAGGCGCCGCCGGCCGCGGCGGGCCCGAAGAGCAAGCAGACCTGGGGCACGATGCCGCTGAGCTGGACCTGGTTGTAGAAGATCCTGCCGGCACCGCGCCGGCCGGGGAACATCTCGACCTGGTCGGTGATGCGGGCGCCTGCGCTGTCGTCGAGATAGATCATGGGGATCCGCAGCTTCATCGCGGTCTCCTGGATGCGGATGATCTTCTCGACGGTCCGCGAGCCCCACGAGCCCGCCTTGACGGTCGAGTCGTTGGCCATCACGGCTACCGGACGTCCGCCAACCTTGCCGATGCCGCAGTAGACGCCGTCCGCTGGAAGGTCACCGGCCATGAAGTTCGCGAAGGCCCCGTCCTCGAGCTCGAAGCCCTCGTCGAACAGGAGCGCCAGGCGCTCGCGCATGAAGCGCTTGCCCTTCGCGGCGTTTGCCTCGTGGTACTTGGGGGCGCCACCGCGCCGGACCCGGGCCAGGGCTTCCTCGTGGGTGGGGGAGGGGGAAAGGGTGGGACTGGACGTCATGGGGCTCCTCGAAGGCGGGGGAGAAGGGGGGCGTGGGTCATTCCAGGATGCCGATGAACCGGGCTGTCCGGCCATCCGGGGCGATCGCGAGCTCCACCGGGAACTTCAGCGGGACTCGGCGGAAGGCCTCGGCATCGTCGAGCTTCAGGCGCACCCGGCGCCCGGGCGGGCGAAAAGGCTGCCAGGTGATCCACCCGCCGGCGTGGCGAGCCAGGATGACGCCCTGCTCGAGGCGGCCTTCCCGGGGGGGGCGTGAGGCATCTGAACGGGCTTCAGGCCCCGTCGACAGGAGGAGTATGGGAATCACCCACCCGATCCAGGCCACGGATCCAGGTCGGCGACCTCCGGAGCGAGGCGCGATGGACGCGGTCATTCGCCCGTGTACCGCGGGGCACGCTTCTCGCGGAAGGCAGCCAGGCCCTCCAGGCGATCGCGGGAGGGGATGAGCGTCTCGTAGCAGAC
>JBIIHZ010000272.1:0-3848 GCA_044235265.1 Candidatus Sericytochromatia bacterium | reverse complement strand
AGGCGGCGCTCAAGGCGGCGGATCGGACCGGGGATGGTCGTATCAGCCAGGGCGAGTTCGAGGACCTGTACATCGAGGCCGTGATCCAGAACATCGCTTCGGCAGCACTGTAGGTACAATGAAAAGGAGGGGCGGACGGTCGTCCGTCCCTTCTTTTCACGTGCAGGAGGCCTCATGGTTCACAAGAACTGGCGTTCACTCGTCTCGTCGGTCGCTCTGGCTGTCGTCTGCATCGCCGATCCCGCCGTGGCTCAGGTCAAAGGGCAACTCGCTCCGGCCTTCGAGTTGCCGGATCTCACCGGGAAGGTGAAACGCGTCGATGCGGCGCGCGACCACCGCGGCAAGCTCATCGTCTTCTTCACGAGCTGGTGACCGGCGTGTCGCGAGGAGGCTCCTCGCGTCGACCAGCTGTATCGATTCATCCGCAAGTCTCGCCTGGACGTGATCGGCGTGGACGTCCGCGAGGACGTGGAGACCGTGCGATCGTTCGTGATGGACAAGCGTCTGGCCTATCCCGTCCTGATCGACTCCGCGGCCGAGGTGGCTGCACGCTACCAGGTCCGCGGGATACCCACCCTGCTCGTGATCGATCGAGCGGGCAAGGTGGTGTATCGCGGCTATCAGATGCCACCCACGGCGGTGCTCAAGCCCCTTCTGTAGGGTGCAAGGCGTGACGCTCGTGGGGTCTTTTGCTACATTGGTGTGTTGTTCCGGCTCTGAAGCCGGGCATGTTCTGCGTCTTGACAAGGTGATGCCATGAGCGTTCTTCGCGACAAGTACTTCCTGCTCCGCAAGTTGCATCAGTTCACCGGTGCGGTCCCGCTCGGGATGTATCTGACCATCCACCTTCTGGTGAATTCCACGGCCCTCGGGCCCCACGGGGTTCAGAACTTCGAGGCGGGTGTTCACATCCTCGAGTCGCTGCCGGCCTTGCCCGTGTGGGAACTCACGCTCATCTACCTGCCGCTCGTCTACCACGCGGTGTTCGGGCTGTGGGTGGCCTTCATCGCGAAGAACAACCCCCTGCGTTTTCCCTACGCTCGTAACTGGAATTTCGTCCTCCAGCGTTACACGGGCCTGTTCCTCACGGTCTTCCTCATCTACCACGCCTACAAGATGCGCTTCTCGGGTACGCCCATCGACGAGAACGGTTTTCAGAAGGTCGCCGAGCATCTCGCCAATCCGGCGATGGCAGGTGCTTACGCGGTGTTCGTCCTGGCGACCGCCTTCCACTTCGCCAACGGGCTCTGGGAGTTCTGCATCGACTGGGGCCTGACCGTCAGCGCCCGCGCTCAGAAGCTCACGGCTCTGGCCGTTCCGCTCGTCACGCTGGTCTTTTTCGGGCTCGGCATGATGGCCATCGTCGGTTTCCGGACGCCTCACGAGGCGGCCACTCCAGCGACCGGCCATGCCCAGGCCACTCAAGGGTCCCCGTCCATCTCCGTCCGCACCGGCGATGCCGTGGCGGCGCGCTAGAAACCACGAGGTCATCCATCCATGGATACCAACCGTATCATCGTCGTCGGAGGCGGCCTGGCCGGCCTCATGACCGTCATCAAGGCCGCCGAGGCGGGGGCTCAGGTCGATCTCTTCTCGGTGGTGCCCGTCAAGCGTTCGCACTCGGTATGCGCCCAGGGCGGCATCAACGGGGCCGTCAACACCAAGGGTGAGGGTGACAGCCCCTGGGAGCACTTCGACGACACCGTCTATGGCGGGGACTTCCTCGGCAATCAAACCCCCATCAAGGGGATGTGCGAGGCGGCGCCCGGGATCATCTACCTCTTCGACCGGATGGGCGTGCCGTTCAACCGGACCCCGGAAGGCTTGCTTGACTTCCGTCGCTTCGGCGGGACCAAGCATCACCGGACGGCCTTCGCCGGCGCGACCACGGGGCAGCAGCTGCTGTACGCCCTCGATGAGCAGGTCCGTCGCTTCGAGGCTCAGGGCAAGGTCAAGAAGTACGAGGGCTGGGAGTTCCTCCAGGCCATCCTCGATGACGAGGGCGTCTGCCGCGGCGTCATCTGTCAGAACCTCAAGACGATGGAGATCAAGGCCTTCCCGGCCGCTGCCACCGTGCTGGCCACGGGTGGCAACGGCATGATCTTCGGGAAGAGCACCAACTCGCTGATCAACACCGGGACAGCCCAGTCGGCCGTCTACCAGCAGGGGGCGAGCTACGCCAATGGCGAGTTCATCCAGGTGCACCCGACGTCCATTCCGGGTGGGGACAAGCTGCGCCTGATGTCCGAGTCCATCCGCGGCGAGGGCGGTCGCGTGTGGGTACCCTCGGACGGTTCCGAAGGGCGTCCTCCCAAGGGTCAGCCCTGGTACTTCCTCGAGGACTGGTATCCCGCCTACGGCAACCTCGTGCCGCGCGACATCGCGACCCGCGCCATCTTCAAGGTGTGCGTCGAGCTCAAGATGGGCATCAATGGCGAGAACCAGGTCTACCTGGACGTCAGCCACCTCGATCCGAAGATGCTCGAGCGCAAGCTCGGTGGCGTGCTCGAGATCTACGAGATGTTCGTGGGCGATGACCCCAAGAAGGTCCCGATGCGGATCTTCCCGGGCATGCACTACACGATGGGCGGCCTCTGGGTCGATTTCGACCAGATGACCAATATTCCTGGCCTGTTCGCCGTTGGCGAGGCCGAGTACCAGTACCATGGCGCCAATCGCCTCGGGGCCAACTCGCTGCTCTCGACGGTGTATGGCGGCATGGTGTGCGGTCCGAAGGCCGTCCAGTGGGCCAAGAACCAGGCCAAGATCGAGCTCAAGAGCTCGGTCGTGGATCGGGCCCAGAAACAGCAAGAAGCGAAGTATCAGGCGCTGATCAACATGAAGGGCACCGAGAACCCCTTCGTGATCCACAAGGAGCTCGGGGAGTGGATGACGGACAACATGACCGTCGTGCGCTACAACGATCGCCTCGAGAAGACCTACAACCACCTCTTCGAACTGAGCGAGCGCTGGCAGCGCGTCAACATCGACGATACCGCCGGCTGGGCGAACCAGGTCGTGCCCTTCACGCGCCAGCTCTTCAACATGATCGAACTCGCCAAGGCCATGACCAAGGGGGCCCTGCTCCGCAACGAGAGCCGCGGAGCTCACTACAAGCCCGACTTCCCCGAGCGTGACGACGCCAACTTCCTCAAGACCACCCGGGCCGACTGGTCCGAGGATGGTCCACGCATCAGCTACGAAGAGGTCGACACCAGCCACATCAAGCCGCGTGCCCGCAAGTACGACACCGACAAGGCCGCCACGGCCGGTGTCGCGCAGGGCAAGTGATCAGGAGGCCCATCTCGATGTCTGGACGTACCATCACCCTCCGGATCAAGCGCCAGGACGGCCCTCAGGCCGAGGCACGCTGGGAAGAATACCGGATTCCGTACCAGCCGAACATGAACATCATCTCGGCCCTGATGGAACTTCGGAGGAACCCGGTCAACGCGCGGGGTGAGAAGTCACCCCCCGTGTCCTGGGAAGCCTCGTGCCTCGAGCAGGTCTGCGGATCGTGCTCGATGGTCATCAACGGCAAGCCCCGGCAGGCCTGCTCGGCTCTGGTCGATCGCCTCAGCCCCGATGGCTCGCCCATCACGCTCGAGCCCATGAGCACCTTCCCCATCGTCCGCGACCTGGTCATCGACCGGTCCAGGATGTTCGAGGCGCTCAAGAAGGTGCATGCTTGGGTTGATCTAGACGGGTCGCACAACCTCGGCCCTGGCCCGCGCCAGAGCCCCGAGGTCCAGGAGGTCGCCTATGACCTCTCCAGGTGCATGACCTGCGGGGTCTGCCTCGAGGCCTGTCCCAACGTCAACGACCGTTCCCCGTTCATCGGTCCGGCC
>JBIIHZ010000271.1:0-3855 GCA_044235265.1 Candidatus Sericytochromatia bacterium | reverse complement strand
CCGGATCAGGCCGAAGTTCCAGGGTTGCATGAAGCCGACGGACCCGGCCTGGTGGGCCGCCCGGAGGATACGCGCCAGGACGTCGTCCGGCACGGGATCAGGGCGGTAGCTGCGGATGTCGCGCCGCTCGAGGATGGCACGGTAAAGACCGGCTCGCTCGGCTTCCGGGAACGCGCTGGGCATGCCGCCTCCTTCAGTCTCCATGATACCCGAACGCCACGGACTCATCGTCCGTGGCGTCCGGGGAAACCGGTTGCGGCTGGGGCGGGATCAGCGGGCGTCGGGCATCCCGGCGGCCTGCCAGGCCTTCAGCACGGCCAGATTCTCGGGCGAGACCTTGGGACCGTTGCCGCGCGGCATCCGCCCCGTCTCGATCGCCCGGATGATGCTACCCAGGTTGGAGCGGACGCCCTCGAGGTCGAGGGAACCATCCTTGGCGAACATGACGGGCGAGCGACGGCCGAAGGAATGGCACGAAGCGCACGAGGGGCTGAGGATGGTCGTGAGCTGGGCCTTGACGGCCGGCTCCTCGGCCCGGGCCCGCACGACGCGCGTGGTGGACTCGCGGGCGGCAAACGGCCCCGAGAAACCACAGCCGGCGACCGTGAGCCCCAGGGTGGTGACGGTCAAGGCGAGGCCGATCCGTGCGAGGCGGTTCATCTGTCGAGTTCCTTTCGGTGTCCGTGTCCAGATGACCATTTTAAAACGATTTTAATGAAATTGAAAAGAGGACAAAATCAAGAAAACACCAAGATTCCGGGCCCGGGCCAAGCCCGGGAACGCGGTGAAACCAGGATCAGGGGATGATCAGTTGTCCGGCATGCCGGCAGCGCGCCACGATTCGAGCTGGGCGATCTGCTGGGCCGTCAGCTTGGGCGGGCTGGTGTTGCCGCTCTTGGGCATCTGCCCGGAACGCACCTCGGTCAGGATGCGCGCTATGTTGGCACGCACGGCCGCCAGGCTGACGTCGCCGTCCCGACCGAACAGCGCGGGCTCCTCGGCACCGGCCACGTGACACTCGACGCAGGACCGCATCACCACCGGGGCCACCTGGGTCCGGAACGACACGGGAGTGGCCCCGGGATCGGGTGAGGCAGGAGCCGGCGAGGCCCCGGGTGTCGGCGAGAGCAGGGCATCGGGCAGACAGCCGCACAGCCCCACCAGCAGACCCGCTCCCCAGAGATGCCTTCCGCGCACGCGCAGCCCCCTTCCGAACACGCCCCGTCGCCTCACGTCTCGATCTTACCCGGGTGGTAGACTGATGAGCGGGAGGACCGATGCTTTTCTTCAGCCAGCTCCAGGGACTGCCCGTGGTGGATTCGGCCGGCCGACGACTGGCCCGGCTCCGCGACCTCTCGCTCAGCAAGGAACGGGCACTCCCGCACGTACAGGGCCTCGTGGCCCGTTCGGGCTTCCGCCATCGCTGGATGATCCCCTGGGAGCTCGTCGAGCGCCTCGACCACGATCGCGTGACACTGCGTGCGGGAGCCTCGCTCGCGGAGCTGCCACCTCCCGATGAACGGGAACGCCTGCTGGGGGAGGATCTGCTCGACTGCCAGGTCGTGGACGTGAACGGGGCCAAGGTCGTGCGCGTCAACGACGTCCAGCTCGCCTCGCATGGCACACAGGTCATCGTCATCGGGGTGGACATCGGCCCCTGGGGACTCGCTCGCCGCCTGGGGATCGCCGAGCTCGTGGCTGCGCTCAGCAACCTGTTCCAGTTCCGCATGCCCGAAGGCATCGTGCCCTGGGATGTCATCGAACCCCTCGACCGTGGCCAGACCGAGGTCCAGCTCAAGGTCGCCCGGGACCGCCTCACCCGCCTCCACCCGGCCGATCTGGCCGACATCTTCCAGGACCTCGGGTACGAGCAGAGGACCCAGCTGCTGGCCGAACTCGACGACGCCCAGGTCGCCGACGTCCTCGAGGAGATGGAACCCGACGAGGCCGCGGACATCCTGGTCGAGATGCCCGAGGAGCGGGCCGCCGACGTCCTCGAGGAGATGGAACCCGACGAGGCCGCCGACGTCCTCGGCGAGCTGTCCGAGACCCGCGCCGAGCAGCTCATCGGGCTGATGGAAGCGGACGAGGCCGAAGAGGTCCGCGAACTGCTGTCGCACCCCGAGGACAGCGCCGGCTCGCTCATGACCCCGCATTACGTGGCCTTGCCTGCCCGCACGACGGTCTCCGAGGCGATCGCCGCCTGCCAGGCCCTCGATCAGGAGGTCGAGAGTCTGGCCTACGTCTACCTGGTCGACGAGGAAGGCAAGCTCGAGGGCGTGGTTTCCCTGCGGGAGCTCATGGTCGCGGAAGCGGACCTCACGCTCGGCGAGATGAGCCCGAGCGTCACCCACCACGTCGCTGTCACCGACGACCAGGAAGAGGTGCTCCGACTCCTGATCCGGTATGGCTTCCAGTCCGTGCCCGTCGTCAGCGAGGGCGATCGCCTCGTCGGCGTCGTCACCTGGCTCGACGCCGTCTACCCGCTCGTCCCCGAACACCTGCGATAGAGGCCCCCGGATGTCGCCCACCTCGGACCTTCCCGCCCTCCAGGAACCCCTCATCTCGCTGAGGTTCAACCGCAAGCGCTGGCGCCTCATGCTCGCGACGCTCGGACCGGGCATCATCACGGCGTCGGCGGACAACGACGCCGGCGGCATCGCGACCTATGCGACGGCGGGCGCCACCTATGGTTACGACCTGCTGTGGGCCCTGCTCGTCATCACGGTCGTGCTGGCCGTGGTCCAGGAAATGGTCGCCCGGATGGGAGCCGTCACGGGACGCGGCCTGTCCGCGCTCATCCGGGAACGCTTCGGAGTGCGCTGGACGACCTTCGCGATGGGCGTGCTGTTGCTGGCCAACGTGGCGACCTGCATCGCGGAGTTCGCCGGGGTGGCTGCTGCTGGCGAGGTGTTCGGGATTCCACGATGGCTGTCGGTCCCGCTCGCCGCCGTGGGGGTCTGGTTGCTCGTGGTGAAGGGCAACTACCGGGTCGTCGAGAAGGTCTTCCTGGGCCTGGCCCTCGTGCTGTTCACCTACGTCGTCTCGGGTATCCTGGTCCACCCGCCCTGGGGACAGGTTCTCCGCGCGGCCGTCACCCCGACCATCCACTGGGATCACGACTTTCTCCTGGTGCTCGTGGCCTACATCGGCACGACGATCACCCCCTGGATGCAGTTCTTCCTGCAATCGAGCGTCGTGGACAAGGGCATCACCGTGAAGTCGTATGGCTACGCCAAGCTCGACGTCTTCGTGGGGGCCTTCCTGACGGACTTCGTCGCCTTCTTCATCGTCGTCGCGACGGCGGCGACCCTGCATGCCCGCCACATCCACATCGATTCGGCCGCGGACGCCGCGCTCGCCCTCGCGCCCATCGCCGGCCCGTATGCCCAGTCCCTCTTCGCCGTGGGACTGCTCGGGGCCTCCCTCCTGGCCGCGAGCGTGCTGCCGCTCTCGACCACCTACGCCATCTGCGAGGCCTTCGGCTGGGAAACGGGGGTCAACAAGGGCTTCGACGAGGCACCGGCCTTCCTGGGCATCTACACGGCCATGATCGTGCTCGGGGCCTCGGTGGTCCTGATTCCCGGGCTCCCGCTGTTCGCGGTGCTGCTGGCCAGCCAGGACATCAACGGCGTGCTGCTGCCGGTGATCCTCGTGTTCATGCTGCTGCTCGTGAACGATCGGCGAATCATGGGCGTGCACGTGAACGGTCGAGGCTTCAACCTGGTGGCCTGGGGCACCACGATCGTCCTGTCCGTCCTGAGCGTGCTGCTCCTGGTCGGATCGATCTGGGAGCTGCTGGTCCCCTGAGGAACGAGCGCCATGCCAGGAGGGGCGGCCCGATCTCGGGCCGCC